>CAKORH010000131.1 GCA_934101235.1 uncultured Bacilli bacterium
CTTCTACTGCATCCATTATTTTATCTTGCATTTTTTCTAATTTATCAAGTTTTATTTTGTTACTTACAACTCTTATACTTATAAAACTCCCTACACTTATTACTACAAGTAAACTTATACATATTATAATTTCTACTAACGTAAATCCTTTTTTATTCATATATTTCCTCCATTAATTTACATATTCTATTAAATTATTACTAGGTGAAACATTTGTATTTATTCTTATTGTTGTTGCTAATCCATTTAATAATGGTAAATCAATACTTTCTAAATCACTTTCTATTGGAGTACTTAATTTATAAATAACATAAGTTGGATTGCTTGTTAACCATTCATTAAAGCTATTTATTATTTCTGTTTTAGTTTTAGAATCATCATAAATTCCTAATAACTCAGTAATTCCCACCCAATATATAACTTTATTATTTATACCTAACCACATTTCACTTGAAAGACTAGAATCCTGAATAAAATTACTTTCTCTATTAGACATAGCACTAGCTAATCTAGTTGCATCTTGTATTTGTTCATTCAATGTAATTCCATGTTTGCTAACACTAGCCCATGTATAAGTGTCATTTGCCTTTGTAAAATCAATTCTAGATATATTTCTTACAACTTTTTTACTCTTTAAATCTATATAATCTGCATAATCTCCTATTTTTCTTAAAGGTTCATCTAAAATAATATTAGTATTTGTAGGTTCCTGATATTCTTCATATTCTTCTGTTTCACCATTTTTATAAAACATTATATCTTTATAATAACAATTTTCAGTACCTCCACTATACATATATACTTTACTATCTAACATTTCCTGTGTCACTGTATAAACAACACCTTTTCTTAAAGTATTTTTATATACATTTAAATATATATAATTTACAGCAGAATTATTTCTAATAGCATTAGTTTCAAAAGTGATTTTAAACTTATCCCCAACATATAAATTTGGAGCAAAATCAGAAAACTTTCCAATAGCCATTCCATTAGTAAAACTTGATGTTTTTAAAATATTATATCCGTTATTTGCAATCTCTAAATATCCTTGATTAACAATAGATTTATCTACTTTATTAACATTAAACATATTTTTACCACTATAGATAGCTAAAGGTATTTTATATTTATTGTATGGTTCATAACCAGTAGCACTACTACCTAATTCTATTTGTATATTTTTATGAGTAGCTGGTACAAGGGTACCATCAGATTTCTTTGTACTATATACTGAAACTGATGAATCTAACATCTCTTGAGTTACAGTTTTTGAAGTTCCATAAGCCCACGTAAGTGCAATATTAGTTAAATAAAATCTTGATAAATATGTATTACTTGATTCTAATTTTGCATCAGTTTCTCCACCTAAAGTTACAGTATCACCTACATTAAGACCTGGACAAAGTTCCTTTAAAGTTACTCCTAAACTAGTAGGATATTTGTTAACACTTATACTTCCATCATTATTAACTACAACATCATTAGAAGATTTAATAACACTAACATCACACATATTCTTTGTTTTATCTCCAACACTTTCTATTTCTACTGGATTACTAGGAGTTGGAGTACCATCTTGTATACTATTTCCATATAATTTAAAACTAGTTATAAATGTAGGATTATTAAGAGAAATAATACTACTACCAGATTCATTTAATAATTCTTTATTTAAAGATTTTATATCTTTAATAAGAATATTCCCACTAATTTTCTTTGAAGCATTATCACTTTGATCATCATTAGTTTCTATAAATTCTATTTTTAATTCATAGCTTTGAGTTTCATCTTTTTCAATATTATTTGTAACTAAAATTGTATTATTACTAGGATAAACTACTTTAGTTCCATTACAATTTCCTATATCACTAGTACAATTAATAGTTAATTTTAAATCATTTTTATCAACAAATGTATTTACTACATCATCTAAATAAACAACATAATTACTTATTTTTGTATTTCCAGTATTTTTTACATTAAATGTTTTTGTTGCAATTGTTTCACCAGGAATAATATTATATGCAGTTATTAGCCCATTACCATCATCATAAGTAAGTTCTAAATAATTCATATTAATACTAATTGATTTATCATTTGTATTGCCAATTATTTTAGAATAATAATAACCAAAAGTAATACCTAATAAACTAAGTAGAATAATGGTTATACCAACAATACTAATTATTATACTTTTTCGTCTACTCATATTATTATGACCTCTTTCTCTAATAGTCATTAACTTTAGCTAATAATTGCATCCTATCTTACACTATTTAATTTTATCAAAAAAATTATAATCATTCAAGGCTATTTTTAATCAATTCATTACGTTTACAAAAAAACAATATAAAAGTGATAATGAATAATCACTATCACTCTTTATCATAAATAATTAATTATTATTTTAAAAAAATTTTTCTACATTTTTAGGTATTTTATCATTCTTTATTGTATCTATTATCTTTTGTTCTTTTTCTACACTCACATCTTTACCAGTTATTTTAGATAAATCTCTAATAATACCCCTAAGTACTTTTTCATCTTTCATATTATTTTCGTTTAATCTTTTAGCTAAATCTACAAGTGTTTCTTTATCTACATTAGTTTTCTTTTTAACTTTACCAAAGAATTCATCATTTAAATCCATAAAACCCTCCATTTAATTATATGAATTATTTTAATATTTGTTATTATTTTTCTTCTAATATATATGGATTAGCATAATCTCCTGTTCCACTACCTAACTTAAATGAACTATTTAAATGTATTTTATAAGCATAAGGAATATTGCTATCATAATTACGCCAAATATCAATATAATAACCATTAGTACCTATATTACCATAAAATTCCCAATCATATATCATCCAAGCATCTAATATAGCAATAGAAGTTTTTGTTTCAGCATTAGAAAGCACACAATATGATGTTCTTATTACATCATAATCATTAATCTTCACTTCTCCTTCACTTGAGCCAACATTATGTTCTTCTCCTATCCTTGGAGTATTATCAACTCCATTACACCAAACAAAAGCTTTTCCATTAGTTCTTGAACTAGCAGAATAAGATGAAATAGGTAAAGTTTTTCCATTAAATGTATTACCAAATGATTCAGTACTATATAAAATTAATGTATCATCTGTATCTATATAATATATCCTATATAGTTTATCATTATACTTAACATAATTTCTTGCTACTGCACCTTTAAAATAATATGGTTCTCTACTAGCTTTTATCATATTAGAAGAAGTACTAGGATCTATAGTTGCTAAATTACTTCCACTTCCATCACTTTTTGTACATATATAAATTGGAGCAGAAGTTCTATTTATTTGCCATGAACCTTTTATATATGGTGATTGACATTCATTTGGTTCAGTATCTCCTAACATAGCTACTAC
>CAKORH010000132.1 GCA_934101235.1 uncultured Bacilli bacterium
TATAGATAATAGTGATATATTATGGGATATAACTGATAAAGAAACATATAATTTAGTTAAAGAAATAGTAGAAGATTTAGAAGAAAGAGAAAAAATAATAATTAAATTATATTTTGGTTTTGAAAATAATAATACACATAGTCAAGAAAAAATAGCAAAAATATTAGGATTATCACAATCATATGTGTCTAGAATAATAAAAGATGTTTTAATTGATATTAAAATTAAATTAGAAAAACAAGAAATACTAGGCATAAAAAATAAAAATCAAAGAAATATATTGAAAAAATAAAATTAATTTTATATAATACAATTAAGCAGATGAAAAAAGAGTAGTAATAAACAATATTTTTAAAGAGAATTAGTGGTTGGTGAGAACTAATAAAATATATTTATGAACTTGCTTTTGGATGTGATAGGGTAATTCCTTTATAAATAAATGAGAATAAAAATAAGGTGGTACCACGATTAAATCGTCCTTTGGTAACACCTTTTTTTAATGGAGGTATTTATGGCATCACTTATATTATTTGGAGTATCATATATAATACTATTTATTATATATATAATATTTTTTTACTTATTTGGTCTCAAAAAGAAAACAATTTTAAAAAGTATACAAGTAGAATATATATCTAGTAAATTTAAAATAGATAAAAATAAATTAAAGCCAAAAAAAATAGGTTTAGTAATATGTTTTGTTGATCCATTAATAATAAGTTTAACTGCTACAATAGTAAGTTTTCCTAAATGGAATTACATAATTGAATTATTATTAGGCTTTATATTATTAATGGCTTTAATTTATAGTATATATGAAATAGTAGGAAGAATTGTAAAAAGAAAGGTGAAATAATTATGAATACAAAAGAAATAGAAGAAAAATGGATTAAATATTGGGAAGAAAATAAAACATTTAAAACTGACATAAATGATTTTACAAAACCTAAATTTTATGCTTTAGATATGTTTCCATATCCATCTGGAGTAGGTTTACATGCAGGACATCCAGAAGGATATACTGCAACTGATGTAGTATCAAGAATGAAAAGAATGCAAGGATATAATGTATTACATCCTATGGGATTTGATTCGTTTGGATTGCCAGCAGAACAATATGCAATTAAAACAGGTAATCATCCAAGTATATTCACTAAAGAAAATATAGATACTTTTAGAAAACAATTAAAAATGTTAGGATTCTCATACGATTGGGATAGAGAAATTTCAACTAGTGATCCATCATTTTATAAATGGACACAATGGATATTCAAAAATTTATATAATGATGGTTTAGCAAAATTAGTAGAAATGCCAGTAAATTGGTGTGAGGAATTAGGTACTGTCTTAGCAAATGATGAAGTAATAGATGGAAAAAGTGAACGTGGAGGATACCCAGTAGTAAGAAAAAATATGAAACAATGGGTAATCGATATCCCAGCTTATGCTGAAAAGCTATTAAGTGGTTTAGATGAGATTGATTGGCCTAATTCTACAAAAGAAATACAAAGAAATTGGATAGGAAAAAGTGTAGGAGCACACGTAAACTTTAAGATTAAAGATACAGATTATGATTTTACAGTATTCACAACAAGATGTGATACATTATTTGGAGCAACATACTGTGTATTATCTCCAGAACATGAATTAGTTGACAAAATAACAACTAAAGATAATTTGGATAATGTTGATGAATATAAAAGAATTTGTGCAACAAAATCTGATTTAGAAAGAACAGAGTTAAATAAAGAAAAAACTGGTGTATTCACTGGTGCTTATGCTATAAACCCAGTAAATAATAAAGAAATTCCAATATGGATTAGTGACTATGTTTTGGCAAGCTATGGTACAGGAGCAATTATGGCAGTTCCAGCACATGATGATAGAGATTATGAATTTGCTAAAAAATTTAATATACCAATAATAGAAGTTATTGAAGGCGGTAATATTAATGAGTCTGCTTATACAGGCGATGGTTTACATATAAATTCTGAATTCTTAAATGGATTAGATAAAGAAACAGCAATTAATAAAATGATTGAATTCTTAGAAGAAAATAAAATAGGTAAGAAAAAAATTAATTATAGATTAAGAGAATGGATATTTGCACGTCAAAGATATTGGGGAGAACCAATTCCAATAATACATTATGAAGATGGTAAAATAGGAGTTTTACGTGATGAAGATTTACCATTAATATTACCTGAATTAATGGATTATTCTCCATCAAAAACTGGAGCAAGTCCACTTGAAAAAGCAACAGAATGGGTCAATGTAGAAATAGATGGTAAAAAAGGTAAAAGAGAAACATCTACAATGCCAGGTTCAGCAGGTTCAAGTTGGTATTTCTTAAGATACATTGATCCAAAAAATGATAAAGTTTTTGCAGATAAAAAATTAACAGATCATTGGATGCCAGTAGATTTATATGTTGGTGGACCAGAACATGCAGTAGGACACTTATTATATTCTAGAATGTGGAATAATTACTTATATGATAAAGGTTATGTAAGTGTAAAAGAACCATTTAAAAAATTAGTACATCAAGGAATGATTTTAGGATCAAATGGTATAAAAATGGGTAAAAGATATCCAGAATACTCAATAAATCCATGTGACATAGTTGAAAAATATGGAGCAGATACATTAAGATTATACGAAATGTTTATGGGACCATTAGAAGCAGATAAACCATGGAATAATAATGGAGTAGAAGGTAGCAAAAAATTCTTAGATAGAATTTGGAGATTATATAGAGAAGAAGATAAAATTAAAGATATAGAAAATAAGAACTTAGATAAAGTATATAATCAAACAGTTAAAAAGATTACAGAAGATTATGAAAGTTTAAGTATCAATACTGCAATTAGTCAAATGATGATATTTATAAATGCAGTTTATAAAGAAGAAATATTCCCTAAAGAATATGCTGAAGGTTTCTTAAAATTATTAAACCCAGTAGCACCATTTATAACTGAAGAATTATGGAATTTATTAGGACACAACGAAACAATTGCATATTCAAAATGGCCTACGTATGATGAAACTAAAATAGTAGACAATGAAATTGAAATAGGTGTACAAGTAAATGGTAAATTAAGAGGCTCTATTAAAGTAAACAATGATACTACAGAAGATGAAATGATAATTTTATCTAAAAATAATGAAAATGTAAAAAAACACATAGAAGGAAAAGAAATAATAAAAACAATAGTAATCAAAAAACGCATTGTAAATATCGTAGTAAAATGAATATAAACTTAAAATTTATTCATTTTTTTATATCCATATATTGTAAATAATAAAATTATTTGATAAGATATAAGTAGAGTAGAAAGCTACTCAAGATAAGAATTATTTTGTACAAAATAATTCGC
>CAKORH010000133.1 GCA_934101235.1 uncultured Bacilli bacterium
TAGGAATTTCGTGTCTTTTCAGTATGTATTAATATAACATAAAAATTTATTGTTGACAAATCTTAGAATGTCATATATTTTTTTATATACAATTATAAATAAAACAAATTATTTATTCAGTACGTAATGCTATAACTGGATCCTTTTTAGCAGCCATCTTTGATGGTATAAGTCCTGCTATCATAGTTAATAATAAACTTATTATGACAAGTATAATAGATGCTATAAATGGAAGACTTACTCCAACATTGATATTAGTTAGTTTATATATTATTTGATTGATAGGAATATTTAATAATATAGTTATTATAACTCCTAATAAGCCTGATATAAATCCAATAATAAATGTTTCAGCATTAAATACTCTTCTTATATCTTTTTTACTAGCACCGATACTTCTTAATATACCGATTTCTTTTGTTCTTTCAAGTACGCTAATATATGTAATTATTCCTATCATAATACTTGATACTATTAATGAAATACTAACAAATGATATAAGTACATAACTTATTATATTTACGATAGTTGTTACACTATTCATTAGTATTCCTACATAATCTGTATATTCTATTTTATTATTTTCATCTTTTATTTTATCATTATATTTATCAATTAAATCTTTTAGATTATTTTTATTTTCAAAACTAGATGGATATAAATTTATTATGTCTGGATTATCTAGAGAGACTACACCCAATGTTTTTTTATTTTGCTCTATAGATTCTCCTTTAGTAAAATCATTGCCAGTAAAAACATTTTTATTTTCATTATGTAATTGTTCTTTTACAATATTACTATTATTTATTTTATCTATTACATAATTAGTTAATTTACTTGTATACCCTATTGATCCAGTAGTTTCTATAGTAGTATCACTATTAGGTTTAATTATACCTACTATCTTTAATGTTAGTGATTTATTTATTAAATTTTTCATATAAGTAGTATCTAAACTTTTATCTACCCAAATATTATTTTCTTTTTTATAGGTATCTGTATTTAATACTAATTTAAATTCTTTTTTTAATATTTCATCATATGATATTTTTAATTGTTTGCTTTTATCTACTTTTTCACCTTTTTGCATTTTTAAAATCATATCATACAATTCTTCTTGATCTTTTAATCCAATAGTATATAGTGTATAATCACTTACTTCATTATTTTTATCTACTATAAGTACTAATTCATCGTAATCTTCTGGTAGTCTTCCACTTATTAAATCATATTGACTATTAATTAAAGATTTATTATCTGATAATTCATTAAATACATTAACATTACTCATTTGCATCATATTATTAGAATCATTTTTCATACCTAACATACTAGTTATATTACTAGGATTTAACTTTGTTATTTTCTCAGTATTAGTATCATATATTTGTAAATCTAAATTATAACCATATTTTATATCATTAGTATATTTATCAAATTCTTCTTTATTATCATTTATATATTTTTTAAAATCTTTTAAATTATTTATTTTAGATGATGAAGACATTCCACTTATCATATCTATCATTATATCGTTAGAATATATATTATCTTTATCATGATTTTTATTTTTTTCGTTTTTTGACATTATTGATAACATACTAGAAAAATCTACACTTTCTTTTTCTATTGATAATGGATAACTAGTAAGTGTATCTGATTGTACTTTATCTATATAACTTTGTACTCCATTTGATAAAGATAGTATAAGTGATATACCTATTATGCCTATTGAACCTGCAAAAGCAGTTAGTAATGTTCTTCCCTTTTTAGTAAGTAAGTTTTTAAAAGATAATGATAATGCTGTAATAAATGACATGCTTTTCTTTTTATCTTTTTTTATATTTTTTTCTTTCATACTTTCTTCATATGGATTTGAATCATCAATTAAAGAACCATCTTTTACTTTTATAATTCTATTTGAATATATATTTGCTAGTTCTGGATTATGTGTTACCATAATAACTAATTTATCTTTAGAAATGTCTTTTAATAAATTCATAATTTGTTCACTTGTTGATGTATCAAGTGCTCCGGTAGGTTCATCAGCAAGTATTATATTTGGATTATTTACTAAGGCTCTTGCTATAGCTACTCTTTGCATTTGACCACCAGATAATTCATTTGGTTTTTTCTTAATATGATCTTTTAATCCAACATTTTCTAATGCTTTTATTGCTAAATTTCTTCTTCTTTTTTTACTAACACCTGATAGTGTTAACGCTAACTCTACATTGGCAAGAATACTTTGATGACCTATAAGATTGTAACTTTGAAATACAAAGCCTATTTTATGATTTCTATAATTATCCCAATCTTTATCTTTATATTTTTTTGTACTAACACCCTCGATTAATAAATCTCCACTAGTATATTTATCTAATCCACCTATAATATTTAAAAGTGTTGTTTTACCACTTCCTGATGGACCTAAAATAGAAACAAATTCACTGTTTCTGAATTTTATACTTACATTATCTAAAGCCTTCTGAGTAAAATCTCCAGTTTTATAAATTTTGGTTATATTATTTAATTCTAACATTATGTCACTCTCTTTCTAAACGTGTCTAAAATATATCACCATAAATATATATTAATCAAGTGTTTTTTTATACTTTTTTAAACTTTTTTTCTTAAATTAACAGATAATAAAAATCGTACACAACAGAATTAAAATATCTGTTTATTTATGTACGATTTTATATTATTTTATACCTGCTTCATTTAATACTTTTTTGAATTCTTCATATTCAGAATATCCTGTTTGAGCACCAACAATTTTATTATTTTTCATAATAAGTATCATTGGAGTTGCTCCAAAATTATCTTTTACATATGTTTCATAATTTTCACCTGTAAGATTAATCATAGTATCATATGCTTTTTGATCAGTTATACTTCCGTCATTAAAATCCATAATTTTTGCTATATCGATATAAAGAGTTTTATATCCATATTCTTCTTGTGCTTCCCATAATCTTGGTAAGAATGCTGCACACCAACTACAAGTACTTCTTCCTATATATACTACACTTAAATCTTTAGTATTTTTCTTTAATTCACTTGCTTTTATCTCTTTAAACATAGATACATCGTAATCTGTATTATATTCACTTTCAGTAGTTGTTTCAGTCTTTTTGTTATTATTAATATAACTTGAAACTCCAATACTAAGTACTATTAATGTAGCACTAAATAAAATTACTATTAATTTTAATAATTTATGAATTTTATTTAAAATAATTTCATTTTCTTTCATATTAACCCTCCTACTAAAGATTATATCACGTATAATGTGGATAGTAAATTGATGAAGTTGAAAAATGAATCAATTACTATATAATATTTATTATCATTTTTAT
>CAKORH010000134.1 GCA_934101235.1 uncultured Bacilli bacterium
TTAACAATAAAAGGAACAGTAACAAATTCAAGTGAAAATGATTATGTAGTAATAAATAGTAAAGAACAAACAAGTGAGATAGTAGATGGAAAATATAAGTTTATCGGAATAGAACCAGATACACATAAGATAACAATAAAGAATAGAAAGACTACAACAACAAAACAAACAACACTAAATGTATCAAAAGGAGAACCATCTGCATCAGGATCAAATATAACATATAATGATAAAAAAAATATTGCAGACGCTGATATAAAAATAACAGATAGTACCGTAACAATAGATGTAACTAAAATATCTAGTCCACCACAAATTTTAAAAGATGCAATTATAGATAGTGCAAAATTAGGTGGAGAAGGAAGAACAATATATAGTGAAACACCATTAACTAAACCAGCTCAAGCGGTATCGGGGATTCAATATTACACTGATAAAGTAGATATATCAACAGCAGAAACATCAACGACTATATCAACAACATACCAAGGATATTATTGGACATATGGGACTGGTTATACAATTGATAAGGATTCTGGGAAATTTACTTTAACAGGAGTAGCAACATGTAAATATAATGATGGAACGTGTAATAAGACATTAATAGGAAAATATTTAGTATCATATAGTGTAGGCAGTAATTCCTCAAGGACAGATACTAAAAAAATAACCACGAGTTTATCAAATATATATAAAGTAACAAAAGCACCAGCAAGTAGTACAAGCTCAATAACAATGAAATCAAAAAAAATATTATCAACATCATTTACGATCGATGAAAAAACATTATCAGTAGCTGAAGATGATTACGGAACAAGTTATTATTATAGAGGTGGGGTTGTTGATAATTATGTAAATTTTGCGGGTATGTGTTGGAAAATTGTAAGAATAGAAGGGGATGGATCTACCAAATTAATATTAGAGGATAGAGGTGTAGAATGTAATAGTTCATCATATACTGGAAATTGGAGTGATGGAAATAATATTGCGTTTGGTAACGGTTCAAATGCTGAAGTTGATTTTTTAAATGGTAGTCTTGCTGCTTCTTTAAAGAGTTTTCAAACTACACTAAGTACTAAATTAACAACTACAAAAACATTAAATGATTATTTGAAAATAGATGACTGGTGTTATGATGATAATGTTGCTTCAACTGAGGACACTGAATTTCAACGTTATGGTGCTTATAAGAGAATATATATAGATAAAAGTCCATCATTAAAATGTACTGGAACAAAATTGAATAAATATAATGATAATACAGATATGTATGTAGGCACATTAACAGCCGATGAAATATCCTTTGCAGGTGCATTAAATTCAGTTAATTATACTTATTATTTAATGAATAATTATGCAAAAAATCATTATTTATCTTGGTGGGCACTTTCTCCTAGTCACTTTTCTTCTAACAATGGTGGTAGTTTTGTGTTTCAACTTGATGCTAAGGGTTTGTTGTCTTGGGCCAACGTCAGTGGCTCTCTTGACAGTGGCTATGATTATGTCTATCGCTCTCGACCAGCAATTACTTTAGTAACTGGAACAAAAATTTCAAGTGGTGATGGAACTATAGGAAATCCGTATAAAATTTTGGAGAATTAAGTACTAGTAATTTAGTACTTTTTTTATCTATTAAAATAATATATAATTATGATTAGGTGATATAAGTGAAATATATAACAAAATATATAGAAAATAAAGATTTTAATACAACACTTATTAATATTATATTTCAATTTAAATTAAATAAAGAAGAGATTTTAGCACATACAATATTATCTAAATTAATGTCTTTTAGTAATGAAGATTATAGTGATGATGCATCTTTTGCTAAAGAAAAATTAAATAGATATATAATTAAGTATAGTTCTTTAGCACAATCTATAAATGATGTTTATTTTATGAATTTTTCTATGTTAGTACCTAGTAAAGATATAATTAAAGATGATTTTTTAGAGGGTGCTATTATATTTTTATTAGATACTATATATAGACCTAATATAGAGAATGATAAATTTAAAGAAAGTATATTTGAAACAGAAAAAAGAATATATGTAGAAAATTTATTGAATGGTTATAAAAATATTAATTTTATTGCTGAAAAAAATGCTTTAGATTTATTAGATAGTGATGGAATATTTAATAAGATTAAATATAAAGATTTAGAATATATTGATAGATTAAATAATGAAGATGTAGTTAGTTTTTATAATAAATATATTAAGAATATTAAACCTAATATATTTATTAATGGTAATGTAGATATTAAATTATGTGAAAATATATTTAGTAGTTATTTAAGTAAATTAAATTTAAAAAGTAATAAAGTTATTAAAGAATATAATCATTTTTATGATAATAAAGAATGTTTAGTTAAAAATGATGAATCTAAATATTATCAGAGTATAGTTTATATGAGTTATAAAGTTAATGATTATAAAGAAAGTGATTTTTATAAATTGTATTTAGTTAATTTACTTTTAAGTAGTAGTGCTAGTGAAATATTACTTAATAAATTAAGAAAAGAGAATAATTTAGTATATACTTGTGGGTCTTCGGTGCTTATTAGGAATGGTTTGTTACTTATTAAGGCTGTTACTAATAAAAATAGTATAAAATTAGTGTCTATGTTAATAGAAAGTATTATTAAAGAATTAAGTGATATAGATAAATATAAAGATAATATTAATAATATTATAAGAAGATTAAGTTTAGATATAGAACGTGAAAAAGATAATTTTTATATTAGTACTTCTAATATAATTAATAAATATTATGAATGTGATATATCTAGTGAAGAAGAATTAGAAATAATTAAAAATATAAGTAATGAAGAATTATTAGATTTAATTAATAGATTAGAATTATGTAGTATGTATACTTTGGAGGGTAGTTGTGGTTAATTTAGAACATGTTAGATTAGATAATGGATTAAATGTATATTTATTAAATGATAATAGTAAACATACTACATATATTAATTTAATAGTTAAATATGGTGGTATGGATAATACTTATTATATTAATAATAAAAAGATAGTTAATAAAAATGGATTAGCTCATTTGATAGAACATTTAGTTTTAGAAAGTAATGTTAATGGAGATTTAATGAGTTATTTTGGTAATATTGGAGCTAGAAGTAATGGTGTTACTAGTATAGATAAAACTATTTATTATGTTGATACTGTAGTAAATACATTAGAATGTATAGATAAGTTAATATATGGGATACATAATCCTATAATAGATGATAATATATTAAATAATGTTAAGATGCCTATTATAGAAGAAAAAAGAAGAAGTTTAGATAATAAGTATAGTAT
>CAKORH010000135.1 GCA_934101235.1 uncultured Bacilli bacterium
TTCTAGAATACCCAAAATAACATCGGAATTCTTCTTATTATTTACTTCAAATTCACAAACTTTTTGTTGAAGAAATTTTTTATTATCTTTTAAAAGTTCTTGAAAAATAATACCATTTTTCAGTACGCTTTCAATGTAATCTATAATAGATATTTCATCAGTATTATTATTAATAAATAATGCTTGAAAATCATTTAAAAAAGAAAAATTTTCTGAATGGATTCTTTCAAATAAGTTTTCGTTTGAATTTCTCTTAAGCATTCTTGCATATCTTGTCCTCAGATTAGCATCTAAATATATTTTATAAACATCAAAACCAGTTAACTTTGCTATTAAATTTGAATTACCTGAAACAATTATAGAATTATCAGTTATATTTTTCTTACTAATGCCATAATAATTCCCATTTCTAACTTTATTATCTATAAATTGATCATTATGAAGCATATATTCAAACTCATGTTTAGTTATAAAATTATAATCTACTTTGTCAACCTCGTTGTTCCGCATTGGTCTAGTTGTATAACCAACTATTTTTTCATAGCCACGTTTACCTAATTCATTAGCAATAAAGGTTTTGCCTGATCCATTTTTTCCAATTAATTCTATCATACTAACTCCATTTTTATTGAATTATTATTTGACAATTCATAAATACTGCCTAACGCATCATTTTCAAATATAGAAGCACAATCAGAACATGTTTTACCAATATTTTTGACTTTGTTTTTATATTTGCTTATATCCTTCAAAACAATTCCATATCTAATTTTATTATTTATTATTTCATTTACTTTGCATGGGATAATAATTTTTCCATCTATGTATGGTTTCATTAAACATGCATAACATTTTTTCTTATTACGTTCATCTAATTTAAAGCGTGGATAATATAATGTAGACAAATCCTTAACGCTTATAAATTTAGTATTAAATCTATTATATTTAATTTCTAAAGTTCTTATATATTTTTCAATTTTGTTATTTAAATATACATTTTTTTTATCTAATGGGAGTAACTCTTTAGATACTTGAAATATATCTACATTTAAATCTTTCAATTTTTTTAAAGTATTTTCATAATAAAGATACTCATCGATATTAATATATGTTTTTATGTGTATTAATCCTGAACTATTATTAGATATAATACTCAAATATTTATAAAAATTCAATTCATTATCTTTATTAATCAAATTTAACATATATATCTTAAAATAAATTATTTTTTCATAACAATCTCTTAATAAATCTTTGATTTCCAACAAATTATTAATAGTCAACGATATTTTTATATTATTTTTATATAATAAATTAATTATTTTTTTTAAAATATCCAATTTATCTAAATATGATGAATCAACTATAAATTCAACACTCTTTAAATCTTTAAAATAATTCATAAATAAAAAATTATAATCTATATCTCTATCCAACGACAAAAATGTTAATTTAATAATATTTTTGCTTTTCAAATTATTGATATAATCAAATATTGACAATGGATATAAATACAATGTTTGGAGATTATTTAAAGTATATTTTTTATTGCGATTTTCAATTATTAAAGAGGGTGATTGTATTAATAAATCATAAGTAGATAAAGCACTTATTTTTTGTGGTATTTTCATAATATCACCCCTTTAATAACAATAATTAAAACGTTGTATATATAATAACATAAAAAAAGTATATTTGTAAAGCGTTACAAAATTTTATAAATTACAGAATATTAAAAAATTAACTATTAATCTCTCACATTATCTACTACTTGTATTTTCAATTATAAATATTTTATCAATTAATATAATAAAATTGTTTATTCTTTAATAATTCACAAAGAATATGTAACAAAAAAGATTGTTATAGTCTAACAATCTTTAATAAATTAGTACCCTTATTTTCTAACATATGACTTCCACCAGTAATTACAACAATATCGTTATCTTCTAAATTCATAAATTCTTTTGCTTTAATTAATGATTCATTAAGTACTTCATCAGTTGTATTAAATACTGGAATAACTCTAGTATATACTCCATAATATAATGATAAACTACGTGCTATACTATGATTAGTACAAAGAGCTAATATAGGAGCATCACTTCTAATATTACTTATTTTACGTGCAGTATATCCGCCTAATGTAGATACTACAATTAATTTAGCATCTAAATTATTTGCACTTGCTGCTGCATTTATAGAAATCATTTCAACTATATTATTTTTTCTACTAAATTCTGGTAATTCATCAAAATGAATATGTTTTTCAGTTTCTTCACAAATTTTAGCCATATATTCAACAGTTTCTACTGGATACTTTCCAACAGTAGATTCTCCACTTAGCATTACTGCATCAGTTCCATCCATAACAGCATTAGCAACATCACTTACCTCTGCTCTTGTAGGTCTAGAAGATTTTTTCATTGATTCTAACATCTCAGTAGCAACAATACAAATTTTACTATATTCACGTGCTTTCTTAATCATCATTTTTTGTAAATATGGTAATTCTTCCATAGGAGCTTCAACACCTAAATCACCTCTAGCTACCATAATTCCATCACTAACACTTAAAATATCTTCAATATTTTTAACACCTGTAGTACTTTCAATTTTACAGATTACCTTCATATCTTCTCTATTATTATCTTTTAAAATCTTTTTAGCTTCTAATACATCATCCTTAGTTGATACAAAAGATAATGCTAAATAATCGCCATCATGTTTACAAGCATAAACTATATCATTATAATCATTCTCACTAATAAATGGTATATCTAAATGTACACCTGGAACACTTAGACTCTTTCTATCTCCAAGCACTCCACCATTTATTATCTTACAAAGAATATAATCATCATACTTTTCTATAACATCCATACTCATTAAACCATTTTCTAATAAAACAGTATCACCAATATTTATAGAATCTATTGCTTCAGGATGATTAACAGAAAAAGCTTCACTAGTACCAATAATATCTTCTTTTACTATTTTTATAGTATTACCAGCCACAAGATTAATTTCTCCATTTTCTAATACACCATTTCTAAATTCAGGTCCTTTAGTATCATATAATATAGCAATATTTTCATTTGTTAATTCTCTAACTTTTTTAACACTACTAACTACATTTTCTTTTTCTTCATCTGTTGCATGAGAAAAATTTATTCTTGCAACATTCATACCTGCTAAAACCATTTTTTTCATAACATCAACATCAGTACTAACAGGTCCTATACTACATATTATT
>CAKORH010000136.1 GCA_934101235.1 uncultured Bacilli bacterium
AGAAACCTTTATGTATTGATGGTGAATCTTTTGATGATATGAGTGGTAGTTATAATATTAAGATAGATCATGATGTACATGTACTTATGCCTTCAAAAAATGTTAATAATTTATTTGTTAATGATAAAAAAGAACTATAATGATTTTATTCTACATACAAAATTTTGAAATGGAACATTAGTGGCTTCACATATACCTTTAAAAATAGAACTAGTAACTGAATCAGTTGTATAATTTATATGTTGTTTTTAAAAAATTAAAATGCAAAAAAATAACCATTGATTAGCAATGGTTATTTT
Organism: uncultured Bacilli bacterium; assembly: GCA_934101235.1. Taxonomy (GTDB): domain Bacteria; phylum Bacillota_I; class Bacilli_A; order RF39; family UBA660; genus UMGS1124. The sequence continues at coordinate 300 of CAKORH010000136.1, forward strand.
TAATTTTTTCTTAATTTTTTTCTAAAGCACCAATGTAGGCAGGTGTTACCATAAAATAGTTTGCCATATCTGTTATTATTAAGTCTTTTGCGATTCTTATTATTCTCATGGGTGTTATATTGATTTGCTTGTTCATTTTTATCTCCAATTAATTACTTATTCAAATTTTTTTATATGATTAGGTTACATAGAAATCCTGATTGTGCTAGATTAAATTTTTGTGTATTATGACTAGTTCTGTTCAAGCCGTTCTAGTCTTTTTTTAGTAGCAGTCTAATTTTGTATTAGATAAAGGCCTTCTATTTTGTGTATTACAACTGAAGTTGTAACCATCATATGATAGGCTTGGACCACCATTTCCCATATATAGTATATCATAAGATTTTTTATTTTTGTTTTGTATCTATTTGTTTTATTGAATTAGTTTTTAATTCTTCTATATTTTTATTATTTTCCAAAATCTTTAATTGTTGTATAGCAACTTTATTTAATTTTTCTATTCTTATAGATTGTGGAATATTATCATTAATCATTATAGCGTTTAAGTTCTCTATATTGCAAAGTACTAATAATTGTCTAATGTCGGCATAGTCTCTTTGATTACCTTTTAAGTTTGGATTTTTTTCTTTCCATTCTTTAGCCGTCATTCCAAATAAAGCAACATTTAATAAATCTGCTTCAGTTGGATATATGAGCTTTTTTTGAAAATCTGTAACTAAATTAGGAATAATTGAGTTTTTAATTGCATCTGTATGTATTCTATAATTTGCCTTAGATAATATTCTGCTTGCATTCCACTTAATTTTTTCTTGGTATGCTTCATTTCTTTTTAATCTTTCAAATTCTTTGATTAAATATAACTTAAACTCAGGACTTAGCCAACTTGCAAATTCTAATGCAATATCAGAGTGAGCAAATGTGCCACCATTGTTGCCTGATTTTGATATAATACCAATTGCATTAGTCTCTTTAATCCATTTTTGTGGAGATATTTTAAACTTATTACTACCAGCTTCATTTTTAAACGTGTCGAATTCGACACCTTTGAAATTTTCGTTATTAAGTTTTTCCCACAATCCTAAATAAGAAATAACATCTTTATTTCTCATCCAGTTTTGTATTGGATATCTTGGATCATCTTCATCGGCATATCTTGCCAAATCGGTTAATGAGATATATTCCTCATTTCCAATTCTCATAACCTTTATTTTATTATTATTAACGTTCATTTCAGTTTTAATTAAATTATCTTTCATTCTTCATTTCCTTTCTATATTTTAAAAATACTTGTACTGGCATATTTTTGATTATTATTCATCCCAAGTTTCTTCTTCTGCAAACCAAATTGTTTTTTCTTGCTGTTTTTTTATGTCATTAATATCTTTCTTCATTTTTTTAATATTTTTATTAGATTTATCATTTTTATTTAATCTATTTAAAAAATAATTATATTGTTCTTTATATTCATTATAAAAGGTATTAAATTTTATAATTTCAATTATTAATATTATCAGCAAAGATAATGTTATAATTGTTATGCAAACAATAACTTTTATTTCAGTTTCAGTTTCGGATGGAAATAAATATTCTCCTAATGCAAATATAATAGCAAAAATACCACCTACTATTGTAATTTCTATATATTTTGGTTTTATTATTATACTTTCCATATCATTATTATTTTTCATTTTCCTCACTCTCTTTAAATTAATTTATAATATAATAGGAGTGGTTATATGAAGTACAATGATTTAATAAAATTACTTAAATATAGTAAAATTAAATTGTCATTGTATTTTTATTGTTAGAGGACTATTATTAGTTCTCTTTCTTATTAATACCATCTATCATATCAGCAATTTTTAATAATTTATTTAGACTTTCTCCATCTATATTTTCATTTTCATCCATTAAGCCTTTTTCTTTAAGTATTTTTTTATATTCATTATGATTATCTTCTGCATGTAAAATTTCATATTTAAATTTGTAATCATTTAAAAACTTTATGAATGAATTGATTTTGTCTTCAGTGTCATGTATTGTTATTTTTGTGCTGTAGAAATTATTATCTTCATCATTGCTATTGATATCGTATCCATTGATTTTAATCTCGTTGATATCATCAATGTCATCATAAGTTAAATAATCCATAGAACATTTCATATATTTTGATAATTTTCTAATTGTTGAAAGTCTTGAGTTGTCTGCACTTTTTTTTTCGTAAAAATCTCGTAATGTTGTATATGGTATGTTTGATAAAAGTGCAAATCTTTTTAGATTTGGAATATTATTATCTTTCATGTACTTATCAATTTTTTCATTAAAAGTCATTTTTTTAACTCCTTTCAATAAAAGTATAAAACATTTTAATTAAAATGTAAATAGCAAAAAAACGATATTTCGTATTTTTTATCAAAAAACTATTGATGAAAAATACGAAATTACAAATTATACTTATGTTGTGATAATGAATATCGTATTGGAAAGGAGAGGAAATATGTATCCAAATTTATGTGCAGAAATGGCTAGAATAAATATTACTCAAAAAGAAATGTGTGAAAAAATTGGAATAAATGCTTCAACATTAAGTGATAAAATGTATGGTAAAAAAGACTTCAAGTTAAAGGAATGCAAAAAAGCAAGAGATAACATTTTTAGTAATTGCGCTATTGATTACCTTTTTGCCAAAAATGTTATTTCTTCATTTCTTAATTTACAGTATGGTTTATTTTTTCTTTTCTTTAAGTTTATACAATAGTTATTCATTATTAATTTTCCTTTCTTTGGAAAATCAATAAATATTAAATACAAATATGTACCTAAAATGTACATAAATGCACATAAAAATATAAAAAGCCTTATTTTATAAGGCTTTATTTTCTAATGGTGCCCTTTTGGTGGAAGTATAACAACCACTAGGCATAAATTTATAGGTAGTAATAACTACTAACTAAT
>CAKORH010000137.1 GCA_934101235.1 uncultured Bacilli bacterium
TAGGTACTGGAGCTGGTGGAACAACAAACTTATATAACACGTGTTTTGTTATTCAAAATAAAGATGGTATATTTTTAGTTGATACAGGTGGAAGCATTGAAATCATAAAACGCTTGGAACAAGCAGATATAAAATTAGAGGAAATTAAAAATATCTTTATTTCACATAGTCATACTGATCATATTTTAGGATTAATATGGATGTTTAAAAGAATGGGAATAATGGCTATAAATGGAGCAATAAAGCAAAAAATTAATATTTATTGTAATGATATTGTATATGAAGCAATTAAGGGGGTATCTAGCTATGTATTACCACCAGCACTAACTAAAGCAATTTATAGTATAGTGAATTTTATTGTACTTAATGACTGTGATAAATATACTATAAATGGTGTTAAATATGAGTTTTTTGATATACTTGCAAAAGGTACAAAACAATTTGGTTTTGAATGTATGCTAGATGGTAATAGATTTATCTTTTTAGGTGATGAAACTTTAAATTCAAAGTTAAATGATAGAATTAAAGGTGCTGATTATGTAACTCATGAAGCTTTTTGTTTAGATAGAGAAGAAAATATATTTCATGCTTATGAAAAAAATCACTCAACTGCATTAAGTGCTGCTAAAACTATGAATGAATTAAAGGTGAAAAATTTAATACTTTATCACACAGAGGAATCTCATGGAAAGGATAGAAAACAACTATATTTAGAAGAAGCCAAAAGTGTATTTAGTGGTAATATTATAGTACCGGATGATTTAGAAGAAATTAAATTAGTAAAAAGAAGATAATTTATTAGGACAAAATAAAATGCTATTTGCTAATTTATCTCAAATAAAATAGATAAAATAGCATTTTCAGGTGGAAAACCTTTATTAGATGGAAGTTTATTTGAGTTAGTTGATTATATTAAATTAAAAATCTAATATAAAATTATCTTTAATGACTATGGGTATTAATTATTAATAATGTTGATAAATTAATTGAAATGATTAATAAAGTAAAGTTGAAAGGTGCTTATGACAAGCAATATTAGTTAATAAAGAATATAAAAAGGGAATTAGTGTAGACAAGGAAGAAATAAGAATGCTAGAAAGGAAACATGTTTATAGAGAAATTGGTATATAAAAATGGAGTCTTGTTATAACTTCATAAAAAATAACATTTATTTTTTAATAATTCCTAAAGACTTTTCGCGAAAAATTTGGTACAATTCATGTAAGGAGTTGATAGTATGCAAAAAATGATTATTAGTGATGTAGAGGAATTGGCAAAAAAAAAGAAACAAATTGCTGAACTACAAAAAGAAATTGATAAATTAAATGAAAAAATAACGAAATTTTCTACTTTTGATTTAAAATTAATTGGTGATACATTAGCTAAATTGATGTCTGAATTTGAAGATATACCATATGAATATATCCAACAAGACTTTGGAGATGAGGAGTATTTTGTAAAACCCAAATTTGATGAATACTCATTTTTAAAAATTTATCCAATGTATGAATTAAAGAAAATGAAAATAGATAATCCACTTCGCAATTGGATGAAAGAAACGCCACTATTATTAACTTGTTTGCCACCTTCAATGTCAAATTGTAAATTGAATGCAAATATTCAAGAAATAGGAGCATCTTATATTCAATTATTTATAAATTTTTTATATGTTCAAAGAGTTAATATAAATCTTTATGAAGTTACAAATAAAGATTTAGAGACTATGTTGCAAGAATTTTTACTACTAACAAAAGATTTACAGCATCAAAGAAAAGAAGAAATAGCAAAAAAGACAGAAGAAGCTTTACAAATAAAAAAAAGATTAGAATTTGAAGAATCTTGTATAATTGATAGAAAATTAATTTATAATTCTTTGGCATATGTTATTAATCATTATGAAGATAATATATTAGCTACCCAAGAATATGAAGAAGATGAGTGGAGTCATTCTACTAGCTTTAATAAAGAAGTATACGGTTATCATAATTTGCTGATTAGTGATGGTAATAAAAAAATTTGTTTTAAAGCAAAAGTAGATCATAAAGCTTGTGAACCTAATGAATATTATTGTCAAATTTTTCTAAATAAAAATAAGGATACTAATATTTCTTTCTTTGAATTAAAAAATTCTATTAGATATTTCATAAACAATTATGTATATGTAGAGAAATTCATGAATATGATTGAAGATTTATATAATAAAAATGTTGATGTTAAGGCAGATAATATACAAAAGATACTTGTATTAATAAGTAATGATAAAAAAGCTAAAACACATACTTTAAAAAAGAAAAGATAAAAATATGTATCTTTAATTAGTGCCTTATCAATATTGATAGTATTAATTGGAATTAGCAGAATTTTATTTAGGAGCTCATTATCTAAGTGATGTTTGTGCTGATTTTTTAGTATCTATATTTTATTTAATAATTTATATTAGTTTTACAAATAAGTTTATTTATACTAAAAAAAGCAATGTATAAAACTTATAAAGCTAGGAGATGTTTTTTTGCTCAAGGTAAAAAGTAACACGACTTCATTAATAAATAAATAATTAGCAGAGAGGGAAGAATTGTTAAAAATATCCATTTATTTTTATTAATGAAAGAAATAATTAATATCAAAAAATATGTTCCAATGCCTTGAAAAAGATAGAGCACTTGATAATTATAGAAAATGATTATAAAGTTCTATCGCATTTATGAGAATAGAAGACTTAAAATTAGAAATGTCATTTATAAAAAATAGCGAAAGAAGAAAAGAGAAGGCAAACAATTATTAAACTATGTATAAAAAATTATAATGTTAATTTCTTAGGCTTTAATGAGCAATATTCTCAAGCTATAGCATTTTATGAACATATGGAATTTAAAATTTATAAAAGAACAAATCTAGATGATCAAGGAAATTATTATCTAATTTTATGTATGAAATTAGATAATAAACAACTGGTATATATTACAAATATATATATTATAAAATAAAAATTTTAAAAGAAAACCAATTCTTTATAAGTTTTATTATATTATTTTTAATAGGTATCTGCTTATTAAAAATAATAATAACAATCTTTTTAAATCATATAAAATAAATAAAAAATACCAACAGTTATAAATTTGTTAGTATTTTTATTATTTTTAACGTTTACGTCCTTTTGTTTGTTCTTCAGTAAATTGATAAGTGTCATTAAAATCTCTTTCTGAGATACCATACATATCATTAATATTTGTAATAT
>CAKORH010000138.1 GCA_934101235.1 uncultured Bacilli bacterium
ATGATGATTTAGTCTATCTTCATATACCTAACTTTAATGAGCTTGATTACTATAGTGAACTATTAAAAGATCCTAATACAATGAATTATAATAGTGGTTACGATTTAAATTTAGATGGATATGAATATGAAACAGGATGTATTACTAAATTTGATAAAGAGAAATGGTATAAAAGACAAATATCAGATAAAAATAGATATTTTGCATATATAATTTCAAAAAGAGATAATAATCCTGTAGGATACTTGAATTTTCATTATGATAATGAATTATTAATGCATAGTTGTGGGATAGTAATTGACTATAAAGAAAGAGGAAAAGGATACGCTTCATCTGCTTTAAAACAAATGTTAAAAATTGCATTTGTTGATTATAAAATTGATAATTTAATTGACAATATTCCATATAGTAGAAGTAATTCAATAAGACTTTTTAAAAAATGTGGTTTTAAAGATACAAAAAAAGATTATTATATGAAAAAATTTAATGAAAATGAAAGAATAATTAGATTAAGATTAACACGTGATGAATATTTATATGATAGCGTCAATTAACCCATATTCTAATGCGTCTTGACTAGAAAAATACTTGTCTCTTTCAGTATCTTTTTCAATAGTTTTTTTATCTTTTCCTGTTAAATCTGCTAAGATACTAGTAAGTATCTTTTTTTTATTTATAATTCTTTTTGCTTGAATTTCTATATCAGTTGCTTGTCCACTTGTTCCACCTAAAGGTTGATGTATCATTACTTCGCTATTTTTTAAAGAATAGCGTTTTCCTTTTGTACCATTGGCAAGAATAATAGAAGCCATACTAGCAGCCATACCAGTAACAATAGTCCTGACGTCACTTTTTATATAATTCATAGTATCCATTATGGCAAGTCCACTAGTGACACTGCCTCCAGGACTATTTATATAAATATCTATATCATTTTTGCTTATAGAATCTAAATATAATAACTCACTAATAACTAAATTAGATAAATTATCATTAATTTCACCATTTATAAAAATAATTCTATTTTCTAATAACTTAGAATATATATCATATATTTTTTCTCCACTACATGTACTTTCTTGAATTGTTGGAATAAACATTTAATCACCTATTAATATTTTATAAAAAATGAGAAAATTAATACTAAAAAAAATATGACAAAATAATATATATTATGATAGAATATTAAATAGATAGTAAAGAGGGATAAAATGGACGAAAGTAAAGAACAAAAAGCTGGATTAAAATTTCTTTTTATAATTGCAACAAAAGAAGTACTTAATTGTGAAGTGAAATTTTGTCATAGTTTAGATACTGGTATGCGAGGTATATTCTTAACTAGAAAAAAAGTTGATTATAATGATGTTAAAGAAATTACAAACAAAATGAAGCAATATATAAAAGAATCATATCCAATATTGAAACTTAATGTATCTAGTAAGGATGCAGTAAATTATTATAATAGATATAATGAAACTGAAAAAGCAAAAAGTATAGATAATGTTATAAATGAATCATTAGTATTTAATGAACTTTTAGGATATTATAATTATTTTTATGTTCCTAATATAGTATCAAATACTAGTGAAATACATGATTTTAAGATAATAAATTTATATAATAATAATTTTGTACTTATTGATAATAGCGATAAAAAACGTGAGTTTATAAATAAAAAGAATATATTTAAGGAATTTAATAAATATAATGATTGGTTAAATAAACAAAATATTAGTTATGTTTGTGATTTAAATAAAATTATATCAGATGGTAAAATAGAGGATTTTATAAAGAAAAATGATATAATTGTTGATGAATCTATGATGAAAATAGCACAAGATATAGTTGCTAAAAGAAAACAAATTGTGTTACTTGGTGGACCATCTAGTAGTGGTAAAACTACTAGTAGTAGAAAGTTAGCATTATTTTTAAATGCTTTAGGTAAAAAAACAATTAAAATTAGTTTAGATGATTATTATAAAGAATTAGAAAATATTAAACCAGATAAAAATGGAAAAAGAGATTTTGAGGCTTTAAGTGCAATAGATTTAGATTTATTTAATTCGCAAATAAATGATTTATTAAATGGAAAAAGTGTTGTTCTTCCAAAATATTCATTTCAAACTGCTTCTAAGTCATTTAATAGTGATCCAGTTTCATTAACTAATGAGGATATATTAATAGTAGAGGGCTTGCATTGTTTAAATGAAACAGTTAGCAAAAGTATAGATAAAAAGAAAAAATATAAAGTGTATGTTAGTCCATTTACTCCATTAACATTGGATAGACATAATTATATTTCAACAACAGAAAATAGACTTATTAGAAGAATCGTAAGAGATAATAGGACTAGAGGTGCAAATGCTGAAAAGACATTATCAACTTGGGCTGAAGTTAGAAATGGTGAAGAAAAGTATATTTTTCCGTATACTGATGAAGCAGATGTAGTATTAAATACGTCATATATTTATGAATTAGGAGTATTAAAGGTTTATGTAGAACCATTGTTGTATACAGTAACTATGGATAGTCCATACTATAAAAAAGCAAGAGAATTGTTGGATAGTTTGAAAATATTCTTTCCAATAAGTAGTGAATATTTGGCAAGTGATAATGTTTTGAGAGAATTTATAGGAAAATCAGAATTTAATGAAGGGTAAGGTAAATATGAAAAAAATAGCAATTAATGGATTTGGAAGAATAGGCAGATTAGCATTTAGATTAATTAGTGAATTAGATGATTATGAAGTAGTAGCAATAAATGATTTAACAAGTGCAGAAGAATTAGCATATTATTTAAAATATGATACTAATCATAGAACTTTTGAAAGTGACTTAATATCATACGAAAATGATAATATAATTTATAAAGATAAAAAAATAAAAGTATATAGTGAAAAAGATCCTAGTATACTTCCATGGAGAGAATTAGGTGTAGATTTAGTTTTAGAATGTACAGGTTTATTTACTAAATTAGAAGATGCATATAAGCATATTGTAGCTGGAGCAAAACATGTAATTATTTCAGCTCCGGGCAAAGGAAATATGAAGACTATTGTTTATGGAGTAAATGATTCTATACTTGACGGTAGTGAGTCAGTTATTAGTGCTGCAAGTTGTACTACAAATTGTTTAGCGCCAGTAGTAGATTTATTAAATAAAAAATATGGTATAGTTAAAGGATTTATGACAACAGTACATGCAATAACTAATGATCAATCTACTCTTG
>CAKORH010000139.1 GCA_934101235.1 uncultured Bacilli bacterium
TTTAACGTTTTCTAGACGTAATTTTTAAAACACAACTTTTCAGTAAAATAAATCTTTACTTCTTACCGAAAGGCTTTAGCGTTTCAATTATAGCAAAAAACTATAATCTATTAAAGGATTGCTTATATATTAAAAATATATAAGTTCCTTATTTATATCTATTTATTATCTATATAAATAAAAAAGCTACCAACTAAGGTAGCAAACTAAATTATTAATTCTAATTATTATTTAAACCAGAATGGATAATCAAATAATAAAATCCAAACTATATCTAAAATCCATAAAAGTGTACAAGAACCAACAATCCAAAGAATAGCTAATATTAATTCAACTGCACTTTTGTGTTCTAAAGCTTTACAAATTCTCCAAATAGCCCAAGTAATATCAAAAATCCAGCAGCATAATAATATTTTTAACCATTTTGGTTGGCTTTCCATCCATTTAGTATATTCTCTCATAATTATATTTCCTCCTCTGTATTGATTATATCACTTATATTTTTATATGTTCGTTTTTATATAAAGAAAATGTTAATATTTGTAACTGAATTTAGTTGATTAAGGTTATTTTTATTTTACTTAAGTTAAACGAATATATATAATAATATTCACACGGGGAAATGGCGTAATGGCAGCCGCGATAGACTCAAAATCTATTGGTAGTGATACCGTGTCGGTTCGAGTCCGATTTTCCCCACCATTATCGACTTATGCATTTTGTTATTGTACAAAATGTTTTTTTATTTATACACCCTTATTTTTAAGATTATTACGTTGTCGGATAAATTTTAATTTATTAAAATTCAATAAAATATATTGATTCTGCAAGGTTTTTTCGGAAAAAATAAGTATTTTATTAATACTAAAATTTTGAGTTATTTTATTTTTGCTTATATTATATAAATCATTTTTAATTTTTCAACATAAGGTTTTTCTTCTATAAATATAAAACGTTAGCCCATAAAACACTTTGCTTAAAAAACTTTATAATATGATATAATTTTATAAAAGAGCAAAACAATTCAATCATTTAATCTATATTCTTGAAACAATACCTCAAGATATTAATTAGGTGTTTTAATAATTTTTACTACATAAGGAGATGAAAATTAAATGGAAATATTACATAATTCTTCACAAGCAATATTTAAAAAATCTAAAACTAAATGCAGTTATTATAATTTATACGAAATAACGCGAATTAAAATTAAATTGTCTCAGATTGAATTTAGCATTTATTATAAAAGCACTAAGCAATTCTATTGGCTGTCATAATTTATAAGAGGCTTTTGCATATGCGTATGTTAAAATATTTATATAAAGGTCAAAATAGCACTTATAAATTTCTGTTTTTTACTACTCTTCTATCTATATTTTTGGTTTCGATAATGGATGTGGTACAGGGATTTTTATTCATGCTTTTTATGAATAGGGCTCTTCAAATAAATAATTATCCATTATGGTTATTAGCTGTAATTGGCGTTAGTTTTATTGTTTGTTATTATTTAATTTCTTTTCTTTCTTCTTATCTATTATCGAGTCTATTAAAGAGAATACGAGAAGAAATTGTTCACGATTCTTTAGCAAAATACTTAGAATTAAATACATCAGAGTTTATGAAGAACGAGACACCTTCTTCGATAACTAGTTTCATTAATATCGAAGTAGAAAATTTAGTTGGAAATTATTATTCTTACATTTTTCAACTATTTGGCATTGTTTGTTCTATTGTTTTAGGATTAATATATTTATCATTCCTTAGTTTTTATTTCATTATTCCGATTTTTGTAACAATCATTATCTTGATTTTAATTATGTTGCTTAGTAAAAAGAAAATAAATTCTAACTATACTTCTTTGTTTCAAAAGAATAGCTTGGTCATTAAACTGATAAATAATATATCAAATTTCTTTATTATTTCTAAAATGTTTTCTTACAAAAAGTTTCTTATTGCTCATATCAATAAAGAATATTTAGAGTATAGTACTCAAAAAATGAAAACAACTAGATTTGATTTACTTTTAGAAAAAGCAAATGGTGTTCTTTCTTTAATACTATTTATTTCACTATATACTATTGCTGTTGCACTAGCTATTAATGGAAATATAAACGGGGGAGAAATTGTGTCTATTATACAAATATGTAGTACAATAATTTCACCATTTTTCGTTATTTCATTTGTTTTTAAATCTATGAATAACACAAAACCTACTAGAGAAAAGATAACAAAATTACTAAACTATTCTAACAATCATCAAGAAAATAAACCACTTAAAATAACTATTATTGCAGGTAAAATTATTTCATTTTCTTATAATGAAAATTCTAAAATAATTGATAATTTCTCTTTTGAATTTAAAATCGGTGATCATATTGGCATTATTGGTGAATCTGGGTCAGGGAAATCTACTTTTTTAAAAATTATTTCAAAAATTATTGATTCTTATGAAGGAAAATTATTATTAATAATAAATTAGATCTGCGAGATTTAACTGATGAAATATACTTTAATGAAGTTAAATTATTGACGCAAGAACCTATTCTATTAAACGATTCTATAAAAAATAATATCGTTTTAAATGAACCTTTTGATGAAAGTAAATTTTATAAAATTTTCAATGAATTAAAATTAAATAATTCCTTTAAAGATATCAATTTTAAAATCGATACTGAAAAGCAAAATTTAAGTTTAGGAGAAGCTAGGCGAATATGTTTAGCACGCATTTTGTACTCAAGCCCAAACTTCATTCTATTAGATGAACCTTTTGCCTCATTAGACGAAGAAAATAGACTTATCATTGAAAAAGTACTTTCAAACTTACAAGATACATGTATTGTTGTCGCATCTCATATTTTTTCAGATGAGTTTTATGAGTCACTTAATAAAAAATATTATTTTAACAAAAATAATATAAATTTATAAACAGTAATTAAGTTTAAATATTAGTAGTTAATATCATTAATTTTTTGCGAATAAAATTGTCGCATATCCTAATTCATTTTTAGTTTATACTTATTTACTCTCATATAATATATTTTAAATTTCAATAAAATATATTGATTCTGCATACTTTTTAAGCAAAATAGTGTTTATTTCTAACAATTTAACTAATTTTGATATCGATTAAACTTTAAATTTTACATTGTTTTGATTGTGTCCCTTTGTTGTAGGTCTCCCTAAAATTAAATACAATTAAGTATTACTTCCGAAAACCATATTTGC
>CAKORH010000140.1 GCA_934101235.1 uncultured Bacilli bacterium
GTGTTACAACAAAAGCATCCCATTTGTTATACTCATCATAACTAAAAGTTGACATAAATAACATTACTACAATAAAAGGAGGAATAAAAGATATATCAAATTGACCTTCAAGTCCCATTATAAAAAATACAACAATCATAACTGTAATTAATTTTAAATTACTTTTTATTATAAGAAAATCTTTTTTTATTAATCCTGGCATTATTTTCCCCCCTTTATAATTAAAATCATAAGTTCATCAAGAGTTATTTTATCTATAACACAATCTTTATACTTCTTTTTCATTTTATTTTTATCTCTAACTAACATTTCATAATTATATTTATTCTTTTTATAACTAATAATATCTTCTTTATCAAAATTATCAAATAAATCAATATCACATTTTAAAATACCATAATTATCTAATAATTCATCTTTATTCTCATCTAAAACAATTTGTCCCTTATCAATAAAAACAATCTCATCAGCAATATGTTCTAAATCACTAGTTATATGAGTAGAAAGCAATATCGTATGATCTTCATCTTTTATAAAATTTAAAAATACATCTAATATATCATCCCTTATAACAGGATCTAATCCACTTGTTGGTTCATCTAATATAAGTAATTTAGGATGATGTGCTAAAGCGGTTACAATTTCTAACTTTTTTCTCATACCTTTTGATAATTCTTTTATTTTTTTACTTTTCGGTAACTTAAAATCATTTAAATATTTATAAAATAATTCTTTATCCCAATTTTTATAAATATCTTTCATAATAATATTTATATCATTTGCTGTTATTATTTCAGGAAAAAACATATCATCAAGTACTACACCAATATCTTCTTTTACTAAAGAATCATATTCTTTACTATCTTTATTAAATATTTTTATTTTACCACTATCAAAGTTAATTATATTTAATATTGACTTAATTAAAGTAGTCTTACCTGCTCCATTTTCACCAATCAAACCAATTACATATCCACTAGGAATATTTAAATTTATTTCTCCTAATTCAAAACTATTATCATATTTTTTCTTTAATTTACTAATTTCAATTACATTATTCATTACTATCACTCCAATATTATTTAATCTTATTCTTTATATTTTTATTTATATAATTTGCATAAACTAATGATATTATAATCAAAATAGAAAATGACACATAAAGTGATACACTATTTTCTTTATTAAATATTGAAAGTGAATTTATTAATATATGTGTTATTATTGACGGTATAAGAGAACCACTTTTATAATATATAATTACAAATAAATATCCTAATGAAATTGCATAACATATTTGTAACAATGTTGGAATTAAATCAGCACCATTCAATAAATTAACTATATGTCCTATACCAAAAGTAATTGCACTAACTATTATAGCTCTTTTAATATTTCTTTGAGCCATCATACGAAATAGAAAACCTCTAAAAATTATTTCTTCTATAAAACCCACATTAATCATTGTTAAAATATGAAATATTATCTCACTTCTTGTATTACTTATATTAATACCACTCCATATATTAACAGTCGAAATAATTAGCAATGGTATAAAATACAAATATTCTTTTATATTTGATACTTTTTTAATTCCATAATATTTTACTCTTTTAAGAACTATCATCAGTGCTACTAAAAAACAAGAAAATATAGTATTAACTATCGTACTTCTATAGTCATTTATTCCAAAATTTTGAATACATAAAGAATTTATAATTACATAAACTACTATTAATAATATACAAAACAAACTTTCATGATTTTTAAATATTTTTTCCATAAACAATCTCCTTTAATTTTTAAAATACATTATTTTTATTCATTTTTATAAATAAATTCAAACAAACTGACAATTTCTTTTTTATCTATATTAAATTTATTTGATATATCTATAATTTTTGACATATAATTTTCTATTTCTTTATATGCCTGTTCTTTCACTAATTCAGTATTTTTAGGTGCAACAAACGTTCCTTTACCTTGAACTGACTTTATATAGCCCTCATTTTCTAATTCATCATAAGCTTTCTTTATTGTCATAACACTTATTTTAATATCATTTGCAAGTGTTCTAATTGACGGAATAGATTCACCTTCACTTAATTCATCAGACATTATTTGTGTAATTATTTGATTTTTTATTTGTTCATAAATTGGAATAGAACAACTATTACTAATAATAATTTTCATAATATCATCCCTAACTGTTATATACAATATATAACACTATATAACACTTGTCAATTATTAATTAAAAAAATCAACAATATTGTTGATTCAAATTAATTTTTTATTATTTTGATTTTTTTATCGTATGATTTTTTCAAAATAAATAATGAAATAATCGAAGTTAAAACTTCTGATATTGGAAAAGTCCACCAAACAATTTCAGTAACATTTTTTGATTTTGTAAATAGAAATGCTATAGGAAAAACAAAAATAACTAACCTTAATAATGAAATAATTAATGGACTTAAAGCATATCTTATAGATTGTAAAACTCCTTGAATAGCTACAGAAACTCCCATAAATACAAATCCAATACTGGAAATTCTTAATGCAATTACACAAACTTTAATTATTTCTTTAGTACTTCCTTCGGCAAGTCCAAATAAGTTTGCAAGTGGATATGCAAATATTTCAAATAATATAGATATTATAAAAGTTACTATAACAGTATAAATTATCCCATACTTAATACAATCATCTATTCTCTTTTTATCTTGCATTCCATAATTAAAAGATAATATTGAAATAATTGTATTTGATAAACCAAATGCAGAAAATAATGCAATTTGTTGTATCTTATAATAAATGCCAAATGATCCAACTAAAATAGTTTGATTTACATTAGCTAAACCTAATATTGCATTCATTCCTGCCATCATAACAGCAAGTAGTGTTTGCATTAATGCTGCTGAAATACCAATACTATAAATTTCTTTAATTAAACTTACATTCAGTCTTATGTATTTTATATTTCCATCTATCTCTTTATTTTTTCTATAATGAAAATACATTGCAATAAATAATGAAATAAACTGACCAATTATAGTAGCCCATGCTGCACCGGCAACTCCCATATTTAATGGATAAATAAATATGTAATCTAAAACTATATTAGCAATTGCACCAGATATTTGAGAAATAGTAGATAACATTGTTTTACCAGTTGCTTGTAAAAATCTTTCATACACAGTATACCCA
>CAKORH010000141.1 GCA_934101235.1 uncultured Bacilli bacterium
GTCTATATCACTCCATCTTAATCCGCAAATTTCTCCAACTCTTATTCCTGAAAAAAGACCTAATAAAATACATAAATTCCTTAAATTCATATTATTAGTTAAATAATCTACCAACAATTCTTCCTCTTTCTGTGTAAAATAGGTTATTTCATTTTTATTTTTTTTAAACTGAAACTTTTCTATAGTGAATTTTTTTCTGTACCTCATTTTGACACCATAATTAATTGAGGCTTTTAAAATAATAAATAAGGTGTTTTTTAAAGAATCAGAGAGAATATTTATCCTACTATTTTCAAAGAATAATTTTATATTCTCATTTTTAATTCCTTTAAAATTAATATCTCCTAAAAATGGTATGATATAAGTTTCTATTGTTATTGAATATTTTGAATAGGTTGATTCTTTAACATTATTACTCTTGCTTTTTAGCCATTCATATAGAACATAACTATAACTCTTAATTTTTTTCTTTCAAATAACACATTAATATTCCTTTCTTAACTCAATATTTTATTTTAAGTTATAGTTTTTAAAAATATATTTATTCATATTTTACAAAAAATGTCGGACTTTATGTTATAATTAATGAAGATAGAGGCCTAGGTTCGTGAAAGTAATTTTGTTTCATGAACAAATATGTTAACATTATCACCTTTAATATTTTGCCTTTATCATTTTATACAATGTAAATTAGAGGTTTATGATGTTACATATAAATTTAGGAGAAAGGAGGTAAAATGAAAATATAAAAACCTTAAAATATCATTTAGGATGGCTATTTCAAATATTTTTAATTTAGGCTATTGTTATATTTTCAATTAAATTCTTAAATGGGACTATTAAATGAGAGGACCAAAATAAAAATTATTCTTTATATTTTGTATTAATTTGTTTTATTGAATTCATGACAATAATTTATTTGTTTAGAAACAAGACTTATTTTTCTATAGATAAAGTAAAAGAGAAATACATAATAAATAGATCAAAACTAAATAGTAAAAATTTGATGAAGATACCCAAAGATACATTAGAGATCGTTATTTATATGATAATAGAACAATTTACTTTTTAGATACTCTAGATATTTTGTTTTCTCTACCATCAAATAAAGAAATACAAAAAACAATAAAAGAAAAAGTTTTAACTTATCCTAAATATCAGATTAAAACAGTTTCTAAAACATTTACGTTTTTAGGTATGAAATATTATAGATTGGATTTAAAAATAAGAAAAAGAAATATTTATTAGTATTTAATAATTTATAGAAGGGAAAGGAATAAATGAAAAAGGAAAAAGATTTAAGTTATTATAGAAATTTATTACATAAGGATGGTATAGCTTTATTAGTAGTCGCAGTTATTTTTACAATTGCAAGTTTTTTATTTATGCTACAAGATGGATATTCAAGTGATTTAAGTGTACCTATATTTTTAAAATCAATAATGTTTATAGTACTTTCTGCAATTTTAGTCTGCAATAAAAAGGAGACAAAAAAGTTTATAGGTATTTTAACTATAATTATAAGCTGTTTAATGATATTAACATCTATAGGTGATGGTTCATTATTTGGTATAGTATATTTTTTGTTAGGAATATTTTTAGGAATTCACTCTATATTGTATCTAATTAAATTTAGAAATTATAATGTTCAATCAAATTATTCTGATGAAATTGTAGTTAAAAATTCAAAAATGAAATATTTATCTTTAATACCAATCATTATATCAATAATTCTAGCTATAGTTGGAATTGTTTTCGGTCAATCTTTAATTAGAATTTCTTGGTGTAGTATAGCAATATTAGTTATTAATATAGTAAATATTATTTTTTGTATTATATCGCATAATAAAAAAGTTAAGTCAGCATTTATGTATGTAATGTTAGCTATGTCTATAATGATAACATTATTTAGTAGTTTGTTTTTAATTGATGATATAGGTCATATTATACGTAAAAATCAAAAATATAACAGTACAGAATACATCTTTGATAAATGTAAAAATGCAGAGAACGAAGTAGAAAAGAAGATTACATTACTTGAAAACTTAACTGCTTTGAAAGTGAATATTGGGGAAAATGCTATTATTTCACTTGATGATTATTTAAACCTAGATACGCTTTATTGGATTGATGTTATTAATTTAAAAGAATTGAAGGACGATGGGTATACTTGTGATGGATATATTGTTTTAAAATGGAATAATAATTTAGATATTGCTAGTTATTATGATGTAACTGACAAATTATCATATCCATATAACATGAAAGATTATTTTAGTACTGTTAAAACTTATATACGTTGTACAGGAAAATATAATTATCAAACTGATAATTTTGATGATACTAAATTGAAATAGTAAGGTGGTGTATTATGAAGTGTATTAATTGTGGTAAAGAGAATAAAAATAATACTAATTTTTGTTCAAATTGTGGTGTTAAGTTGGAACAACAAATTCAACAAGACTCTACTCAAAATGGTAACATTGACATAAAGCAAATACAGAATACTAATAATAAAAAAAAACCTACATTATCTTGGGTATCATTAGGTTTTCTTTGTATGCAATTGCTTTGCTTTTTGTGTCAATATGTTGAATTTCTTTATAAATATGTATATAGTAAATTGTTATTTATGTTTGAATTTCCTTACATAATAGTTTCTTTAATACTTGCTATTATAAGCAGAGTTAAAAATAAAGATAAGATGTCATTGGTGTTGATAATAGTTGATGCAATAATAATTGGTATTGTAATTTGCTTGCTAGCCATATTTGCAATTGCATTAGCAAACCTGTATTCATCTTGTTCAAATTATAATGGTTTTATGAGTGCAGGTTAGTCCAGAATGAAAAATATAATATATCTAACAGTAATATCTATTGGTTTTATAATTCCATTCATATTTGTTTTGTTAGTAAACAAAAAATATAAAATTCTATCTATGGAAAATTGTATATATAGTTATATTATATTTTTAATACTATTTATATTATTTTCTAAAATAATTCATGTGTTTATAGATTTTGATTTAGATAGTATAAATTATCTATTATCTAGTAATCGAACTGATAAATTACAATTTATATTTTCAGGATGGTCTTTTATAGGAGGATATATCGGAGGATTAATTGCTATATTTATTTTATCTAAATTATTTAAAAAAGATAAATTAGATATATC
>CAKORH010000142.1 GCA_934101235.1 uncultured Bacilli bacterium
GATGGCATACTTACTAATGACGCTTTATATTTAGATGAACCTAAATATATTGTCTATAAATATAAAGATACAAAGGGTAATATAAGGATGGTGGCTGAGGGATATAATTCTGACGGAAAGTATTGCGTTGTTGGCCCTGATTTAACTAAAACGATTAAAGATGAAGTTACATATCATCAGTTAGAAATTTTAAGAAATAGTATTAATGAAGACAAAAAGGTAAGTTTTTTTGATGTTGATACAAATTTTAACAATTTAATAATTTCAAATAGAGGTGCAAGTACTGCACTTGGTGATAAAATGCCAAAATGTAAAAATGAAGAAGATTGTAGAACAAATCATGGATATGATATCATTATTGATAGTAGAGATAGTACTAACAAAATAAAAGAAGGAGTATCAGAATGGTTATCCACTAATAATGAAAAATTTAAAGCATTTGAAAAGATAGCAGATGTTGTTAGTGATGAAAAATTTATATCTGAAATTGAAACATTAAATGATAATGCTGAATTAGGAAAAGTATATAATTTTAGAGGAATTAGCAAGGACAATATGATTTCTAAAATTGAAGAAGCTTATGCTGGTTTGGAAACTGCTTATTTGGATGGTAATGATTTTGTGGATTGTGCAACCGGGCAAGGGACATCTGTTATTTCATCATTTACAAGTTGTAAAATATATCAAGAGTATTTGGAAATAGATCAAATAAGTGAATTAATAAAAAATACTTCTGATAGAGATAGTGAGCATATGATTAATCAAAATTATATAGTTGAAATGATAGTTAATCAAGTAAATGAAGAGATGACAAAGCAGATTTCAACAAATGGTTCAAAAATTAATTTATTAGATGCTAGCAGGGATTTAAAAAAATATACATCGATGTTTTATTATGCTGTGTCATATATGTATTCTAATCCCAATGCATATTTCTTAAATGCAGAACAATTAGAGAAAATAGATACATTGTTAGACAAATTTGAGAAATTAGTAGAAAGAGAAGGATTGGATATTTATCCAGTAACAAGTTGTGAGGGACTATTAGGAGAAAAATTAATAAATAAAATAAATAGTTACTTAAATATAATTAAAATAGCTGTTCCAATAATATTAATTGGATTTGGCATAATTGAATTTACAAAAGCGATTTTTTCTGGAAATGAAGATGGCATGAAAAAGGTTCAAAAACAATTTATAAAGAGATTAGCAATAGCAATGTTAATTTTCTTTGTTCCAACGTTTCTTAATTTACTATTGACATTGGCAAATAAGGTATGGCCAATTATCATACCGAGTACATGCGGTATGGGTTAAGTATAAAGGAGGTAGTAAAAATGTATTTTTTAGGAATATTCCAAAATATAGGTGATGCAATTGGACAGTCATTAAGAAGTCTTATGGGTGACATAATTGTTAAAATATATGAACTAATTGAATATATGTATTTATTATTTAATTATTTGGCAAAAGCAGAAATATTAGATAATAGTTTTATTGCTGGAATTTATCAAAAAGTGGGAATGATTTTAGGACTGTTTATGATTTTTAAACTTACTTTTTCTTTAATTCAATCATTAATTAATCCTGATAAATTAACAGATAAAAAAACAGGCTTTTCACAAATTATTATGAGATGTGTAATATCAATTGTTTTATTAGGAATTACGCCTTCTTTGTTTAGAGAAGCATTTAAAGTTCAAAACTTTATAGTAGGCTCTTCTAATAAGAATAATGTAATATACAAACTTGTTGTTGGCAAAAATGTTACTGGTGATTTTGAATCTATGGGTAGAGTGATTGCTAGTAATTTATATTTTTCATTTTTTACAGATGAGGATAATAATTTAAACAAAGGAATTAAAGATATAATAATAGATAATGATGCAAATTATTATGATAGGTTCAGAACAGACAATTATGAAAATCTAGTAGAAGATGTAGAAAAACGTGATTTATCATTTGCTGATACTTTGCCATATTTAACAGTACAAGAAAATGGAAAATATGCTATTGAATTTGATTGGCTTCTATCGTTACTATTTGGAGTGGTTTTTTTGTATTTAATGTTTACATATTGTATACAGGTAGCAACAAGAGTTATACAATTAGCATATTTACAACTGATAGCGCCGGTTCCAATATTGTCATATATTAGTGACCCGGATGGTGCTTTTAAAAAATGGTTGAAGCAGTGTGCAACAACATTTTTAGACTTATTCATTAGATTAGCAATAATATATTTTATAATGGCTATTATAGATGATGTTATATATCAATTTAATCAAACATCAGGAGTGATTTTCGATAGTACTGGGATACCAACAGATGATCATACTTTATTAGTTATTGTTAAGGTATTTATAATTTTAGGTCTACTTATGTTCGCTAAAAGGGTACCAGATTTATTAAAAGATTTATTTCCTAATCTTAGTGGAGGTGCTGCGAGTCTTGGATTTGGACTTAAAGATCCAAGAAAAATGCTTAGTGATATTCCTTTAATAGGAAAGCCTACAGAAAAAGTTTTAAAAGCTGGTGTTGGCGCTGGATTAATTGGCGCTGGTGCTTTGGCAGCAAATGGACTTCATGGAGCAGCAAACATAAGAAAAACATGGAAAGATAACAAAGGTAAAAAGGGAAGATTTGGAAAAACAGTTGGTGCAGGAGTAAAAGGAGTATTTTCTATGGCTGGAGGTGCTATTGGTGGTACTAAAATAGGTTTGAAATCAGGATTAAAAGACAATAAATTAGCAAACTTTAATCGTGGTATAGCAGAAACCAATGCAAATAGAGAAAAAAGAGAACTTGCTGGAAAAGCTGGGTATCATTGGTATACTCCTTGGAAACCTGCTGCTGATAAAGTTGAAGCATTTGTGGGTGATACAACTGGCGCTGAAAAGAAAATTAAAACAGCACAATTTAGACAAGAAGCATTGCAAAACAGTAAAGCTATACAGTGGCAAACATTTGCAGAGCGAAATTCTTCAAGAGGCGGCAAAGCCGATTTATCACTACTTAGAAGTATGCAGGAATTTGAGGAACATGGCGAAAAGGTTTGGAAAGGAATTGATGAAAATGGTGATGAAAGAACATTTACATATGATTCGGATAAAAAACGTTTCAATGCTGTAGGTGCTGGTGACAGTATAACAGATGCAGAACAAGTTGATATAG
>CAKORH010000143.1 GCA_934101235.1 uncultured Bacilli bacterium
ACCTTTCTTATTTAAGTTAATCATATTATTGTTCATTCCTTTCTTTTAAGTATTGTCATACTTTACATTTAAATCATAATATAAAAAAAATAAAAATGCAACAAATTTTATTTCAAATTAACATTTTTTTATGAAATTTACACATTCATATTTCTTTTACTATTAAACATATATTGAATTGCTAATCCAGAATACTCACCATACGTTTTTTTACAATACTCTCTTATATTTTTTTCACCTACAATATCATAATTATCTTCCATAAATTTCTTAACCCATGTATCAACTGGATATACATCAAATCTTTGATAACTAAATAATAAAATACAACTTGCAACTTTCATACCTATTCCCTTAAAATTAATTAAATATTGTAATGCCTCTTCCGTATTTAAAGTATCAATCATATTCAAATTAAAATTACCATTATTTATACTTTCAATAATACCAACCAAATATTTATCTCTAAAACCAACTTTACATTTCCTAAAATCTTCTAAAGACAAGCTAACAAGTTTATCTAACTTAGGAAATAAATAATATTCTTTATTTAAAAATTCTACCTTTTCTCCATAAGCTTCACTTAACATATTTAAACTCATTTGTATATTTCTAACACTATTATTTTGACTTATTATATAAGATATAATACATTCTAACTTATCTTGCTTTATCATTTTAAGTCCTAATGAATTATCTAAATATTTTGCTAAAATATCATCCATAACTCGTATTTTATTTATTATACTTTTATAATCTCTATCTAAATCTAAATATTCTCTAATAACATTTTCTAAATTATCTAATTTATTAGACTTAACATATAATTTATAATTATCATATTTTAAATTTACAACTCTATCACTTATTACAACTGTAAAACTATTATCTATTTCTTGTTGATATCTAAATATTTGTCCACAAGTTAAAGTATTTTCTAAATCTAATTCATTTTCCACATCAATAACTAACATTATTATCCTCCATTAATACATATATATTCTATCAAATAATAATAAAAATACATAGTTATAATTTTTTTATAAATAATAATTATAGGTGATTATATGAATAACAGAACTGACTTAGCAATAGATAATATAAATATTAAAAAAACTAAAGAATATAAAAAAAATAACATAATTATATCTGAATACAAAAATAAAAATAAATTATATATAACATTACACTTTAATAGTTTAATTGAAAAAAATAATATAAAAAAAATATTAAAAAAACAAATACTTCATTTCTTTAATTTATATAATATAAATAATCAATCAAACATATTAATAGTAGGTTTAGGTAATATTTCTAATACATCTGATTCTATAGGACCAAAATCTATAAAATATATTACTCCAAATTTATATTTAAATAATATAATAACATCTAATAATATAAAAATTTCTACAATAGAACCAGGTGTATTAGGAACTACTGGAATAGATACAACAATGATTATTAAAAGTATTAATAAATTAATAAAACCTAATTTAATAATATTAATAGATTCTTTTTTAACAAACAACATTAATAATTTAAATAAGACTTTAGAATTAAATAATATAGGTATTACTCCGGGAAGTGGAATACATGGAAATAATACGTTAATTAGTAAAAAAAATATGAATACCAATGTATTAGTTATTGGTATTCCAACATCATTAGAATATATCTATAATAATACTACTTTATTAATGTCAACAAGTCATATTGATAAATATGTTAATGAAATATCAGAAATAATAGGAACTACATTAAATGAATTATTATATAGCATCTAAATATACCCCAGTATAATAATGTAATATTATATTTTTATAACTATATCCATTATTAGCCATTCCATTCGCACCATATTGACTCATACCTACTCCATGTCCATAACCTTTAGTTATTATATTAATTCCAGTTTCTTGTTTTTCAAATACAAAATCTGTAGAACGTAACCCAAGTATTGTTCTTACATTAACTCCATTAAAAATATTTCCATCAATATTTAAATACTTAACTCTACCACTATTAGTTTTTTCACTAATTTCTATATTACTACTGTAGCTAACAGGTATACCTAATTTATTAGATAAATCTTGATAACTAATAAATTTATTATATATAAAATTCTTATTGGTAGTATCATATTCACTACTAACACTTTTCAAGTAAGGAACACTATTTTTCCATACATTACTAGCATCTTCTGTATAACCATTACTTGTAGAATGATATAAAGCATCTATTAAACTTCCATTATATTTTATAACAATTCCCTTAGTACCTATTACAGCACTTCTAACTTTATTATAATAAGTATTATAACTACTACCCCAAGTATTTTTTAATTCTTCATTCGATTTATAATTTTGTGTACTATTATCATCACTTAATTTTTTACCACTATTAATAGTTTTTAAAGTATATGTTCTAGCAACTATAGCTTGTGCCTTTAACGCTTCTATATTAAATGAAGCAGGCATTTCTGCACCTACTACACCAATTAAATATTCATCTAATTCCATACTAACAACAGAGCCATTTTTTCTATATAAATTTATTATAGTTCCAGAACTTTTATTATCTTCATTTACTACATCATTATTTTGATTAACATTACTACTTTCTTTATTTACAGTATTAGACTTATTATCCACATTATTCTTTACGGTATTTTTAACACTGTTTACATTCTCTTGATTGTCATTTTTTACTTCATTAGATTGATTCTGATTTTCATTAGTTGTATTTAATTCTAAAACTTCATTATTTAAAATATCATTATCTATTTCATTATCTTTATTAATATCTTCAAAATATACTTTATTATTTATAGAAACAATATAATTTGGAACTACAGATTTATCATCATATTTTATATTATTTAATGATATAGTACCAATCATTAAACCACCTACAACAATAGCAACAGTAGTTCCTTTAAAATTTATCTTATTCTTCTTGATAAATTTACTAATTCTTACTTTAAAATTATCAATATTATCTCTTAATTCACTCAACGAAAACTCAGTATCAAAATTCATATACAAATACAGTACTTCTTCATTATTTTTAATTCTTATTTTATAATCATTAATCAAAGCAAATCACAATTATTATTTTTAACAAATA
>CAKORH010000144.1 GCA_934101235.1 uncultured Bacilli bacterium
TAATTATACTGTTTCTTCTTTAAATAATCAAGATTTATTCTAATAGCTCGTATGTTAGGGTATAAACTAAATAATGTATTATCTAATATTAATCTTGATTGATAAATAAATTCATGTTTCATATTTTTTTTATGTAACTTGTCAAGTATATCGAAATTATCTATATCAATTAAATATGTTTCTATGTTGTTATTATATGAATTCTTATTTTCAGCATCAAATATATGATGATAAAATAAATAGAAATGATTTTTACAAACGATTTCAGAAGTATAAAAATTATTCATTTCAATAATAAATCTTTTATTTTTGTACATATAAATAACATCACTAAAACAAGATTTAATAGACTTACTTCTAACATGTTCAGTGCTAGTAACTACAATATTATTTACTAAATCATTATAATCTAAATCAAATAGAGTAGAAAGAATACGAGACATATACAGTATTCCAAAACGTTTATTAAAAATATATTTAAAATAAGCATCATACAAAATCTTTAAATTGTTATTCAACACTACAACTCCTTTCATTATAAATTATTATTAATTTTTTTGCATTTCCTTTTTTTATATCAAAAATAATGAAGAAATTTAATCATAGCAAAAATAAAAATACGATTATTCAAAATATATAAAATATATAAATATAATATTTAAAGATTAAATTAGTTAGATAAAAACCAAAGAATATAATTAAATGTATATAACGTGACATAAATAATTTCAATATTTTTTCATTTATCTCTTTACAAAAATATACTAAACGATTATAATAAAAACCATTGGTGAGGAGGCAATATAATGAGAGAAAATTTACCAATTTTACTTTTAAAAAAGTTAATATTATTGCCTAATCAAGAAATACGTTTAGAAATAAATAATGATGTATCAAAGTACGCAATTGATGATGCAATAAAACATAACAATTCCAATATTTTAGTAATAAGTCCTATAAATTTACTAGAAGAAAAACCTAGTGCAAGTGATTTACCTAAAATGGGTGTAATTGGTAAAATTAAAACAAAAATTAAATTGCCTAATAATAACTATAGAATAATAATTACTGGCCTTAATAGAGTACAAGTAATAGAATATTTTCAAGATAAAAAAGGTATTTTAAAAAGTACAGTAAAAAGATTGTATGTAAAAAACAACAATGAAGTAAAAGAAACAGCATTAGTTAGAAAAATAAAAGATTTAATAAATGAATATATACTTATTAATCCAGAATCATCTAATACTATTAATTCAACTTTAGAAGATATAAATGATTTAGATTTATTAACTGATATAGTAGTAAATTTTTTACCTATGAATCAAAATAAAAAATTAGAATATATGAATGAATTTAATTATATAAAAAGAGGAGAAAATTTAGTAAAAGACATTAATATAGAACTAGAAGTAATAAATCTAGATACTAAAATAGATGATGAAATAAGAGAAAAATTTGAAAAAGAACAAAGAGACTTTATTTTAAAAGAAAAAATTAATAAATTAAATAATGAACTTGGAATATTAACTGATAAACAAAAAGAAATTAATCATTATAATGCAATGTTAGATAAACTTGAATTATCAGATAAAACTAGAAAAAAACTTAGAGAAGAAATTAAAAGATATGAATACACTACTGAAAATAATCCAGATTGTTCAGTTATTAGAAATTACTTGGAATGGACTTTAAACTTACCTTGGAACAAATACTCTAAAGAAAATACAAATGTTTTAGAAATTAAAAAGAATTTAGATAAAACACATTATGGATTAGATGAAATAAAACAAAGAATAATAGAATTTGTAAGTGTTAAAAATATTAATAAAAACATATCTAGCCCAATACTTTGTTTAGTTGGCCCACCAGGAGTGGGTAAAACTACGCTTGGAATAAGTATTAGTCATGCACTTAATAGAGAATTTTATAAAATTAGTGTAGGCGGCTTGAGTGAATCTAGCGAACTAGTAGGACATAGAAGAACATTTTTAGGAGCTAATCCAGGAAGAATTATTCAAGGTATAAATAAATGTGGTGTTATGAACCCATTAATATTAATAGATGAAGTAGATAAAATGGTTAGTGATTTTAAAGGAGATCCTTCTAGTATTCTTTTAGATATACTTGATGAATCACAAAATTCTATGTTTATAGATAATTATATAGAAGAGCCATTTGATTTATCAAAAGTTATGTTTATTTTAACAGCTAATAATATAAATGATATACCAACTGCTTTAAAAGATAGGTTAGAAATAATTGAAATTAGTTCATATACTGAATATGAAAAAATAGATATAGCAAAAAAATATTTAATACCAGAAATACTTGATAAATATGGAATGAAGAAAATAGAAATAAGTGATGAAATCTTATTAAATATTATAAATGATTATACTAAAGAAGCAGGTGTACGTGAACTAGGAAGAATTTTAAGAAAAGCAATAAGAAATTATTGTATTGATAAAACTAAAAATAAAAAACTAGATATAAATTATATTAAAAATATATTAGGAGATATTAAATATCCAAAAGAAGAAATAGATAATCATAAAGGAGTTGTAAACTCACTTGCATGGACACCCTATGGTGGTAATATTCAAAAAATAGAATGTATTTCATTACCGGGAATAGGTTTAATAAAAATGACAGGAAATGTTGAAAAAATATTAAAAGAAAGTATAGAAGTAGCAATAAGTTTTATTAAACTAAAAAAATATACTACAAAAGATTTTAATAAATTAGACTTACATATAAATGCACTTAATGCTGGAATAAAAAAAGAGGGAGCAAGCGGTGGAATAGCAATAACAACTGCTATATTAAGTTTTTTAAAAAATAAAACAATTGATACATCAATTGCAATGACTGGAGAAATAACTTTAAATGGTGATGTACTTGCAGTAGGTGGTATAAAAGAAAAAATAATAGGTGCATATAATAATAATATAAAAACTATATTTATACCGTTTAATAATATGAAAGATTTAAATAATATACCAAACAATATAAAATAAAATATAAATATAGTTCCAGTAAAAAACTATGAAGAAATATAT
>CAKORH010000145.1 GCA_934101235.1 uncultured Bacilli bacterium
TTGTATTCCTTGAATACCATTAGTTCCTGCTGCTCCTGTTGCTCCTGTTGCTCCAGTTGGTCCAGTTGGACCCGTAACACCTTGTATTCCTTGTAACCCTTGAAGTCCTTGAACACCTTGTGGTCCTGTTGGACCCAAAGGACCAGTTACTCCTTGCAATCCTTGAACACCTTGTGGACCTGTTGGACCTTGTGGGCCTGTTGGGCCTTGCATTCCTTGTGGACCAGTCGGACCTTGTGGACCTGTTGGACCTGGTATAGGTTGATTTCCACAATAAGGACTACATCTATGATTATTTGTTCCGTTATTCATTAATATATACCTCCTATATATCTTATGAATAAAAATATAAAAAAGAATAGACAAAACAAAAAAAGTATCATTTTTTGATACTTTTTGATATATAATTTGCTGCTATAGCACCTTCACTTACTGCAGTAACTAATTGATATAAATCTTTTTTTATAATATCTCCACAAGCATATATACCTTTAATATTTGTTTCCATATTCTTATCAACCAAAATATAATTTTTTTCCATTTTTACATCTAATGATTTCAAAATGTTTATACTTGGCTCATAACCTATATTAACAAATATTCCAGACAAATTTAATTCTTCGTTATTTGTTATAACACCCGAAATTTTATCATCAATAATTTTTAAATCTTCTATTTCAGTACTATATTTTATTTCTATATTCGAAGATTTTAAAATATCATCAGATAATTTTTTATCTCCTCTTAAAACATCTTTTCTTACTAACAAATAAACATGTTTACAAATATTAGATAAATATAATGCACTTTCTAAAGCACTATTTCCTCCACCTACAACACAAACATCTTTATCTTTATATAAATTTCCATCACATACAGCACAATAACTTATACCATTACCAATATATTTATCCTCATTTTTTATAGACAACTTCTTAGGTTTTCTACCACTACAAATAATTACATTCTTACATTTATATATGTTATTAGTAGTAATAATTTCTTTTACTTCACCATTTTTAATATCAATTACTTCTTCATTATATAGTGGAATATTTAAACTATTAAAATGTTCGAAAAATTTAATAGATAAATCCATACCACTTATACTTTTAAAGCCAGGATAATTTTCAACAATACTAGATTCTCCAATAATACCACCAGGATTGCCATAATTTAATACGCAAACATTTAATCCACTTCTTTTTGCATATATAGATGCTGATACTCCACTAGCTCCTAAACCAATTATAATTACATCATAAATCATATAATCACCTAAAATCTTATAACATCTCTATTATTCTTATCATTATATAAATCTTCAAATCTACCTTTTCTACTATTTATTATTAACATAATTACTCCAATTATAACCATAATTGCAGAAACTATCATAGCAATTCTAAAACCACAGAACATCAACGCATCAGTTCTACTTCTTTCAATAAAGAATCTTATTACACCATATATAATTAAATATAATGCTGTAGGACTACCAACTTTTATATATTTATTACGTCTTAATATACAAATTACTATAAATCCTAATAAACATGCTAAAGACTCATAAAAGAAAGTTGGTGAATAATATACTCCATTAATTTTCATACCTTTAATTACGAATTCAGGAATATGTAACTTTTGTAAATGTTCCAAACTAGTAGCAAGACCATGAGCCTCTTGATTAAAGAAGTTCCCCCATCTACCTATGGCTTGTCCAATTATTAATCCTGGAACAATATAATCAACATATCTAATCGTTCTTAACTTATATTTTTTAGTATAAACTAATATGGTTAATATACCAGCAATAATACCACCATGTATAGCTAAACCACCATTCCAAACTTTTAATATTTCACTAGTATTTGAACTAAAATAATCCCAATCAAATATAACATAATATATTCTAGCACCAATAATTCCAAATATTAAAGTCCAAAATAACATATTAAACATAAAATTTTTAGGTAACTCAAATCTTTTAGCTTCTCTTTCTATAAAAAATAATGCTACAAAAAAAGCAACAAGTAGCATTACAGAATACCATCTTATTTCAAAATTACCCAATCTTGCAATAACTGGATTCATTATACTCTCCTAATTTCTTTACCAATTAATGCGTCTATTATAATAGTCATAATTGATATAAAAATTGATATAAAGAATGCACCAAACCAACCAGTTAAAACAAAATGACTACCTAATATTAAACTAATTAGTTTTAATATAAATATATTTATTAATGGATATGTTATACCTAATGTATAAATATTAATTGGTAGCATAACAACTTGTAAAAATGGTTTTAAACTTTTATTTAAAATTAATAATAAAACACTAACAAGTAAAGTATACCAAATATTTTCTACATAAATATTACTAAATATTTTAGTAGCCATTATAATAACTATCATATTAACAACTAATGTACTAATAATATCTAATATTAAATCTTTAGTACTTGGCTTATAAATTTTATATTCTATCATACAATCACTCCTAACTATATTATACATCATTTATAAAATAATAATCTACTTTATTATATATAATTTACATACAAATAATTAAATATGTCTGAAAACTCACTAATTTTTTTATTCAATTGCTAATCCAATTATGATATATAATATTAAAAGAGGGATTATATGTATAAAATTGAAAAGAAAAACAATAATAAATCTTTTAATATCATTGCAACTATACTTAGTACTACACTTTCATTTTCTATTTTCCGACATTTTAATAAAATAAAAAAAGTTAAAATTCTAACTTCACATATATTAAATGGTATATTAACAAATATAGAAAATGAAAAATATAATATTAGACGATAAATTATATGATAGTATATATGACTAATGATATATTAAATTACATAGAAAATAATAATATTAACCTAATATTGTAAAAAGAAAACATTGAAGATTTACGTAAAATTAATATTTAATTAGATAATATAATCACTAATTACAATTTAAATTCTAATAAAAAACAAAAGGAATATAGTGTTTTTCAAAATATAGTTTTATATTATAAATTCT
>CAKORH010000146.1 GCA_934101235.1 uncultured Bacilli bacterium
TATTTTGAATAATTCTTTTTTATTAACACTCTTACTAATTTTATTTTTTGTAATTTTATTGTATATAAATTCCATATCCTTTTTATTCATATTATCAACTTTATCAATCACAACTTCTAACATTATTGGCTCTATATAATTTCTTATTTCATAATTATTAAAACCTATAAAAGAATGATTTCTACTTTTTAGATTTAAAAATTCAATAATAATTTTTTTTGTATCTGATAATAAATCTACTATTTCTTCTAATACACTTTTAATTTCTTTTTGTTTTTCATTTTCATCAAAAATTGTAGCTATTGATTCAAAATATTTTAGAAAATTTTCTATAGAAAACTCGTTATCAAAATCCTTATAAGTTTGAATAATAGATTTTTTATAATGATTAAATAAAGTTAATTTCAAATGATTATCTTGTTTAATAATATGTTCAGATAAATATACAATGTGAGAATAATATTCATCTATTTTATAACGCATCATACTTGAATTTTCATTAAATTTACTAATATAAACTGCAGAAACTTTTAATGTTTTATCAAATAATTCATAATATTCATCTTTGATATTTTGATCATCAATTGTATTACAAATTATTGAAGATATTTGTAATAAAAATGTACAAATTTCAGATATATCAGTATCGCAAGTAATAAAATATCTTTTGTTATGTAAATCAATAAGCCAATTCATAACATCATTATCATTTATAAAATCTAATAATTTTCTAAAGTCATTTTCAGAAATAATTTCCATATTTACAAAACCGCAATCTGATGAAATATTAAAGTTATAAAAACTTCTAAAAACAGATAATAAAGATAATGGTTCTATTGGATTTAACATATAGTTTAAATATGGTCGTGCTCCATCATATTCAACGATCAATCTACGACTATCATAAAGTACCTCTAAGTCTAATTTTAATGTTTTAAATATTTCATCTAGATAAATACTTCTATATCTATAATTATTAAACAGTACACTAGCAAGTCCTATTGTTAAAAGTCCTTGAATATTTCTATAATTCATTAATGATTTATTTTGCAATGATTCAACAGATAACTGATAAATGCTATCACAAAATTGTTTATCAATTAATTCATTAAAATATTTACCATTATTTATAAATAACTGCCTAAATATTTCTATAGTTTGAAACAACATATTCTCATTATTAAATTTTACAATGTCGTTTATCATTTTTAAATAATAAATAAAAACAATTTTTATAGTTAATTCTAAATTATTATTATTCATATATCTATTATCTTTTCCAGCAAGTAATAATTGTTTATACATTCTTTCAATCGTACTCATGTTGTCTCGATTTTTTTGTTCTAGTGCTAGTTTAGTATAATCATCAAGATATTCTAACAAATGATTTTCTATAAAAGTATCATTGGATGTATTTGGTATAATTTCATTTAATAAAGGTACAGAGTAATCATTAAATTTATTTTTGCGTATATTTAATCGATATTTAGTTATTTCATACAAAGTATCCATGCTTTCAACAAATATAATAGGATCATCAAAAGATTTTCGTGCTATCATATTTATGCATTGTATATATGATAAAAACGCATAATTCATTTTGTCTATAAATTGTAATTCCGATAGCTGTTTATTATTATATTTTTTTTCATATTCGCTATGATATTTTCCTAATTTTTCTCCTACATCATATAAATATTTAACCCTAGTTTTTAATTCTCTTAATATATTTGTTTTATTCATATTATTCGAAATTATAAATAATTCTACTCCAAACATAAATAATATACAGATTAATGAAAAATAATAAAATGATATAAAGAATGATAGAGTTTGTTCAAATATACTAATATTAGGTATTAATAAAAATAGTACTGAAATTAGGCAAATATATCCATACTCTATGTAAGTGTCTAATTTATCTATAAACGTTTTTTGAAATATTGAATTCATATATTCATCTAATGATTGTTTTTTAAAAGTTTTAAGTGTAAATATTAATCCACTTAAACCTATTAAAGCAACTCCTGTATTTGTATAAAGATTTGTATAATTAATTTTTAATGTATTGAAGTCATATACTGGTAAATAATTAAATGATTGTAATAAATCAATTAAATGTGGAGTTAAAATTGATAATAATATAGATAATAGAATACATTTAGCATATAGTATTGAATTTTTATAATTCAAAAAAATTAATTTTTTAAAAGTATAACATGATTTAATTCTCAGTTTTAGAAAGTCAATTTTTTTAGACATTTTTCATCACCTAATATAATTTTAACATAATTTCATTAATATATAAAAATAGCACTAACTTTTTTTAAAATCAGTGCTAAAATTTTAATAATATTTTTCTAATTTTAATGGATTTCTATCAGTAATTTTTAGATTATATTTTATGTTTAATATTATTTCTATAGATGGTAATATTACATCAATATTGCATCTACAATTAAAAATATCTAATGCAGAATTAATATGATTATATAACTTACTATCATCTAAACATCCTCTTGAATAACTATTTGCAATATAAAATGCTACTGCATCTGGTATTACATATTTAATCATATACTCTTTAAAATTATCATAGAAAGGTAAATATTTTTCTTGAAACTCTTCATCAGATATATTTCCTTCATCCATTAATTCATTTTCTTTTGTGTAACTCATATTATAACTAATCTCCATTTCTTACAATATTTTTGGCTTTAATTGTTATACACATTTTGTTACACATTGACTTTCTCCTCCTCCGGCATTAATATGATTAGAAACAACAATTACATCACTTCCATTACCAAATTGATCAAGAACCTTTTGCGGCCTTTCCGAAGCCGGTAAATCAACATCCATATCTCTTGTTAACTTAACTGGAACACCAAGTTCTTTTAACCTATCATACATATACTTACTTATATCTAAAGTTAAATTTTTTTCAATAATCTCATTACCAATAGCCCCAGAATCACTACCACCATGACCAGCATCAATT
>CAKORH010000147.1 GCA_934101235.1 uncultured Bacilli bacterium
GCCTTACGTGCCTTAGTAACACTAAAAATATTCTTTTCAGCACTATCTATAATATCATTAGTTTCACTTTCTTCATCAAAAGCACTTGTAGTAATACTTGTACTAACTTCTATTAACTTTCTTCTTAAAGCTTTTTCTCTAACTATATCAATATAATAATCTATATTAGCAGCAGTAATAACTGAATCTATTACCTCACTCAAATATTCTACTCCACCAATAGAATTAATATTATCACGCTTTTCAACTTCATTAATTAAAGTTGTTGAATCAAGAGGTATTTTATTCTTATGTAATTCATTTATTGCTTCAAATATTTTTTTATTTGCTTCACTATAAAACATATCATTTGTTACTTCTTCACAAACTTTATCTAAAGCATATGTACTCAAAAAACAAGAACCAATTATAGACATTTCTGCCTCTAAATTTTGTGGCATCTTTCTTTCAGCCATATTCTCACTTCCTAACAAACAACAACCGTTAAATTAATACTAACTCTTTTATGAACATTTAAAACTACTTTATGTGTACCTAATGTATCAATAGTATGATCCATAACAATTGTTTTTTTATCTATGTTATACCCCATTTTCTTTAATTCATCACTTATTTGTTTACTACTAATAGTACCAAATATTTTTCCATCTTTACCAGATTTAACAGTAAATACAACTTTTTTACTTTCTAACTCTTTTTTAATTTTTTCGAATTCTTTAACTATTTTATCTTCTTCTTTTTGTCTTTCATTTATTTCATGATTAAGTTTATTCTTGCTTCCTATTGTATATCTAATTGCAAGACCATTTTTTATTAAAAAGTTATTTGCATAACCATCACTAACTTCTATAATATCATCTTTTTTACCTTGTTTTTTAACATCTTTAAGTAAAATAACTTTCATATTATCCCTCCTAAAAATTCATACGTCTATTATAACATGATAACTAATAAATTAAAAGAAATTAAAAAATAGTGAAATATTATCACTATTTAACAAATGGTATTAAAGCCATAAATCTAGCTCTTTTAATTTGCATTGCTATATGTCTTTGATGTTTTGCACAAGCACCAGTCATTCTTCTAGGTAAAATTTTACCTTTTTCATTAATATATTTATTAATAATCATGACATCTTTATAATCTACGCTTTTACCAGCACACATTTGACATATTTTTTTCTTTTTTCTATAAAACTCAGCCATGTATTTTTTCCTCCTTAAAATGGTAAATCATCATCGCTAAGCACTACTTCACTACCAAAATCCTTAAATGGATCTTCAGTTATATCAGTAGTAGGCATAGGTTGTTGATCTCCAGTACTATAATCAGGCATACTATCACTATATTGTGAAGTACCTCTATTACTATTACTACTTCCTAAGAAAGTAATATTATCTGCAACTACCTCAGTTACATATCTTTTAGATCCATCATTTGCATCATAACTTCTAGTATGAATTCTACCAACAACACCAACTTGACTTCCCTTTGAACAATATTTTGCAACATTTTCAGCTTGTCTTCTCCAAACTACTATATTAATAAAATCAGTAGTTCTTTCTCCATTAGCATTTGGAATACCATTTACAGCCAAACTAATTTGACATGTAGCAATTCCATTTGGTGTAGTTCTAAGTTCTGGATCTCTAGTTAATCTTCCAACTAATACAACGTTATTCATTATTACTCCTCATCTAATCTAATAATTAAATGTCTAATAACATTTTCATTGATTCTAGCTTTACGGTCAAATTCCGCAACAGCTTCATTATTAGCATTACAATTAATTACATAATAATATCCATTTAATTCTTTTTTTATTGGATAAGCTAATTTTCTATTTCCCATTTCTTTTTCATTAGTAATTTCACCTTTTAAATCAGTGATAATTGCTTTTAATTCAGAAACTTCTTTTTTAATAGCTTCTTCCTCATTAGTTTTTAAAATGAACATAATCTCGTATTTGTTCATAATACACCTCCTTCTGGTCTATTCGGCTCAAAAATAAATTTGAGCAAGGAGCTTTCGCTCGAGAGTATTATAGCATACTAATAAACCATATGCAAACAAATTTTTAGTAAAACTAATTAATATCAATTCTATCAGTCACATACTCTCTTTTTATCAATAATTTTCCCCTTTTTGTGTATTCATGATCATGTTCTTTCTCAAAATATAACAACAAATCCCTTATTGCCTTCAAATTTTCCATATCTAATCTACCTTTTAAATTTTCATCTAAAAACTCACTAGATAACTTAAAAAATATTTCAGGATCAATCTTTTCAATAACATGAACATAATCATGACTAGTATTTCTTACTAAAATAACTCCATTTCTAATAGATCTAGGTCCACCATCACAATTTGCAATAATATTATGATGATACGATAACTCTTCTCTCTTATTAAAATAATACCCCGCAAAATCAAATTTGCATTCATTCATTTTATAAATTTCTATCATCTGACTAGTAATATTACCCATTATGCCTCCATATAAAAAATACGCAAACTAATATTAAATTAATTTACGCTAATAAATAAAATAATTATTACAAATATAATTAAATAAACTCATTCTATCACCACTTAAATAATATCACAAATTATATAATATATAAAGAAAAAACATAAAACAAAAAATGCCAATAAATGACATTTTATTCAGCAATAACTTGTGATAATTCAACTTCAACAGGAGTTTCTTGACCAAATAAATCAATTAATACTGTTAAAGTACTATTTTCAATATCAATACTATCTATAGTACCAAGCATACCTTTAAATGGACCATCAGTAATACTAACTTTATTACCAACAGCTAAATCTTTATCAACATCCATTCTAGTCATACCCATATTTGATAATATTTTATCTATTTCTTGAGGCAATAATGGAGTAGGTTTTGCACCTTTACCACTTGAACCGATAAATCCAGTAACACCTGGAGTATTACGTACAATATACCATGCTTCATCAGTCA
>CAKORH010000148.1 GCA_934101235.1 uncultured Bacilli bacterium
AGAGGTTCTCTTATTTCACCAGTCATTTCAAATAAGAAATTAGATTTATCTATATATGTCTGTTCAGTTATTTCATTATTTTTTATTAATTCTTGTAACATTTTTAAATCAGGATTCTCTATTGTAAAATACATTATAACAGTTACAAAACTTTCTACTGCTGTAGTAAGTAAAATTATAGGATTAATCTTCTGAATAATTGTAGATATTATTATAAAATTAATTAAAACAATTACAGGTAAATACTTTTTATCACTTAATCTCTTTATATTTTTTAAACACATAAACAACCATAAAATCATACATAAAGCAGTTAAAATATATACAACATTAGCACTAGGTCCAAAAGAATAAGCACTACTTGAATTACTAAAATAATAAAGTTTTAAAGTAACAATCAAATATACACATATTAAAAATACAATCAAAGCAAAATATTTAACTTTTTTAAACTTTTTATCATTTTTTAAATTGGATATATAATAAACATATATAGTAAAAACTAAAACCCATGCAGCATAAAATATTAAGGCAAGTTTTGAAAAAATATCATTAATTAAAGGAATTTTATCTCTTAACATAATTGTAAACCAACAAATCAAAACAGAAGATATATTAAAAGTATTTAATAATAATAAATATTTATATATTCTATTTTCTACTGTTTTTAATTTTTCCTTAAAAAGAAAAGTAATTAATATAAAAATATTATAGAAAAAACTCAATATTGAAAAAGCATTATTTGGCATAAATTATCCCTACCTTCTACACAAATTATAACATATAAAAAGGAATAATAAATAATTATTTTTTATTCCTTAAAACTAATTTCTTTTCTTGTTCTTCTAATTCTTTATAATTTACTTTACCTATACTTGTAAGTGGTATTTCATCAACTACTTTATAATTACTAGCAACATCTCTAGGAGGTAATTGACTTTCAATTTCTCTTTTTAATTCTTTTAATATTTCAATTTGTTCTTTTTTATGTTCTTTTTTTAATTCAATATATGCCGTAGCATAAGAACCATGAACTGAATCAGTTGCTGGAGTTCCAACTACTGCACAGTTTTCAACCTTATCATTTTTATTAATAATATTTTCAATAGCAAAAGGTGAAATATTATGTCCATCAGGTCTAATAATAATTCTCTTCATTCTTCCTACAATATAGATTAATCCATCTTCTGTAATCTTACCTAAATCTTTTGTTCTAACCCATTTATTTCCATTTTTATCTTTAAAAAATACTTTCTTAGACTCATTAGGATTATTTAAATAATCAATAATTGTAGATTTAGAATTAATAAATATTTCTCCAACCTCATTATATTTAACTTCTTCTAATTCATCAAAATCAATATTATCATCTTCAATAGGCTTTACTATTTTAATATTATTACCAATAAGTGGAATACCTACACTTCCTAATTCATTAGAATTTTCATCTTTAGTATAACTAAATGCAGAATTTACTTCAGTTAACCCCCATCCTTTTTTAATTCTAGCTTCACTATTTTTGGCTATAAAGAAATTATTAACTTTTTCTTCAGCAGATACATTCATAGAATCTCCACCAACTATAATATCTTTTAAGAATTTACAATCTAATTTTTGCATTTTTGGATGTTTAATTAAATCTACCATAAATGTTGGAACACCCATTATTGTTTGAGGCTTATATTTACTAACTAAATCCCCTAGCATTTTTGCTTGGTTATCAATAGTAAAAGTAGGAACCATTTGTAATTCTTGACCTCTACATAATTGTCCATGTAATCCTATCGCTAACCCATATGCTATAAAAGGTGGCATTATAAGTAAAAATTTATCTCCAACTTTCGTATGAGTTAAACTTACACTTTGAGAAAGAGCAATATTATTAAACGATTCATTAGATGATATTGCACCTTTAGGCTCTCCACTTGTTCCACTAGTATAAACTATAATAGCAGGTTTTTCATAAGAATATATTTCATCATCAACATAATTATCATTTTTAGTTTCACCTAAAAAATCTTTCCATTTAACATATTTGTCATTATCTACATTAACTTTATTTTTCTTTATCACATTTTTAAAATCTGCTAAACATTTCATTCCTATTGGTAATGAATTTAATGGTGAAATTAAAATACTTTTCTCTATATTAGCACTAGATTCAATATTTTTAACTTTTTCATATATACCATCATACATAACCAAATATTTTGTATTACTTCCAGTAAAATAATTTACTAATTTTGAAGCTGGTACTCTTGGATCAACTAAATTAACTATTCCACCCAATGCATTAATTGCATAAATAGAATAAACAACTTCTGGTAAAAATGGTGATGCAATACTAACAACATCATTATTCTTTACACCCATTTTCTTAAAAGATTTCTTTGCCTCTTCTATTTTTCTAAATAATTCTTCATATGTTATTTTTCTACCATAATAATTTATAGCAACCAAATTCTTATTATTCTTATTGCATTCAAATAAATAATCCTTCATACTCATTTTTGGAAAAGATAAGTTTCTATCTTTAACATCATATTCTTTAAGCCATGGTTTATCTATTGAAGCATAACCAGTCATATTTTCTTTCATTATATTCCCTCCCGAAATGCATATATTATATATCATATTTTAATATACATGCTTAAATATGTTCAAAAACACCACTTTTTAATTCACAACCCTTCAGAAATTTTCCATTTACGATAAGAGCACCACTCAGATTTTCCCGTATATGAAAGAATATTGCATTTTTCTTTTCCGGCTGCTGCCATAGCTCCAGGGTAGCTGCGGCCTCAGCATCATGGATCATTGTGCAGGGAAAGGGAAGATATTTGGAAATGGCACGTACGGTCAGACCGGTACAATTGAGGATTTTTCCATAGGTAACTGTTTTTCCATCCGCAGAGATCAGTCCCTGCA
>CAKORH010000149.1 GCA_934101235.1 uncultured Bacilli bacterium
AGATTATATAGTTTAGGAACATATAGTTTTTATAATAATAATGGATTATATTTTATACTTTCTTTTAGCGATAATGAAAAACTACATGAATTTGAAAAAATATTAAAAAGTTTATCTTATTCTGGCATAGGCGGAAAGAGAATGGTTGGGCTTGGAAATTTCAAATATAAAGTTTGCGAATATAACGAATTAGAATTTAAAAATAAATTATTTAGCGCTTCTAAATATAAAATGCTTTTATCTCTATATTCGCCAAAAGAAAATGAAATTAATAATATAGATTTCAATAATTCTTTTTATTCTCTTATTAAAAGAAATGGATTTATATATTCTAATGCTTATAGTAAAAATCTTCAAAAAAGAAAATCTATAAGTATGTTTAAGGAAGGTTCATGTTTCACTAATGATATTAAAGGCGATATTAAAGATGTTTCACAAGAAGGAAATCATAAGGTTTATAGATATGGTAAAGCCTTTTATATTGGAATAGATATTTAAAGTTTATTGATTGGATATAACTATGCATCAAGAAATTAAAAATTATAAAGTTTATAAAATGAGTTTGACTACATTATCTCCAATATTTATTGGAAGCGGAGAAGAATTAAATAAAAGTATGTATGTTTATAATAATAGAGAAATAATGATTATAGACGAAAGAAAATTGATAAAAGAGTTATTATTAAGAAAAGGATTATATGAAAGTTTTTTAAATGAATGTTATTCTGGTAATTTAAATCTTACTAATTTTTTAGAAAAGCATCTAAATGGATATAAAGATATGGATATTTATAAATATAAAATTATGTCTTATAGCGATGTAAAAACTAATTCAAAATTTAATAATATCAATACATTTATAAAATCATCTAATGGTAAGCCTTATATACCAGGTTCAAGCATTAAAGGCGCTATAAGAACGCCTATAATTGCCAATGAAATATATAATAATAAAGAAAAATACATTAAACTTTTTAAAGATAGAAATACTATAATAAATTTAGAAGATTTGGAAAATAAAGTATTAACGGATATATTCTCTAATTTTAGTTTTAAGTTCAATAATGAAGAAGATAAATCTGAAGTGCCGCCAGATATATTATTTAAATTTTTACACATTTCAGATTCTAATGAAACTTCATTAGATAATCTATTTATTGGAAAACAGTATGATTTTTCTACAAAAGGAAATAAATTAAACGAACTTCCAATATTTATGGAATTTATAAAACCTGAAACAGAATTCAATTTTACTATAAGCATAGATAGAAGCGTTATAGATTATTTTGATATTAAAAATATTATTCGAAGTTTAGCAAATTATTTTTTGCAATATATTTATTGTATCCAAACGATTCAAAATTTATTTTTAAATTTTTCTAAAAATAATGTAGAAATTAAATATAAGCCATGCTGCAAATTAGAGAGATATTCTCCAAATATTTTTATAGGAGGACATAATGGTTATTTAACTAAAAATATATTATATTCTATATGTAGTAAATTAAGGAGAGAAGATAATGTAATTATAGATAAAGAAGAAGTGGTAAATATAATAAAGCATTATTTTAATATAAATATTAAAAAACATAAACATCTATTGGACTATAATATGTCTCCAAGAACATTGAAACTTA
This sequence comes from uncultured Bacilli bacterium, assembly GCA_934101235.1. Lineage (GTDB taxonomy): Bacteria > Bacillota_I > Bacilli_A > RF39 > UBA660 > UMGS1124. The sequence goes on from CAKORH010000149.1 coordinate 1,638, forward strand.
CAAAATATAATGAAACGCTTTTTAATATAGGAATTTGCAATATAAAAGTTGAAGAGGAGTTATGTTAGCGACTTTAGAAATAAAAATTAAACCAAAAGAAAATATATTTCTTAAAAGAAATTATGGGAGTTTGTTTCATGGATATTTATTGTCAAAAATTGATTCAAATTATGTAGAAAAACTTCATAACTTAAAACTTAATCCTTACAGTCAATATTTTTATTTTGATAAAAAAGAAAATTCTTATATATGGAAAATATCTACTTTAAATAAAGAAGCTAAAGAAAAAATTATAGATATTATGCTAAACGATACTAACGAAACCATTACTTTTGATTATAACAGAATCAAAATAGGCATACTTTCAAAAGAAATAACAAGCATTACAAATTATAAAAATTTAGCGGATAAATTTTTCTTATCGGATGAAACTAAAAGATTTGCAAATATTACTTTTTTGACGCCAACCACTTATAAAGTAAACAAAAAATTTACATTTTTTCCTAATTTGGATAATATATTTATAAGTATTTATAATAAATGGAATGCATACGGAGAAAATATTTCATTAGAGGATTCCAATATAATTGAGGATATATCTAAAAATGTTAATATTGTTAAGTATAATTTAAGAAGCCTTAAATTTAGCATGGAAGGTGTAAAGATAGATTCTTTTATAGGTAATATAGTTATTTATTGTTCTTGCAATAAAATGCTTGCTAATATATATAATACTTTACTTGAATTTTCAAAATATGCAGGTATTGGAGCTAAAACTTCTATATCAATGGGCGGAGTTAATATTGAAAGAAATTAAATTTTTATTATAATATCTAATTATATTTTGGAGGTAACAAATATGTTGAAAATAAAAAAATATGTATTATTCTCTCCCGTTGGAACTCATGACCCCGTGGGGGTTGTCGATAAGGACGGCAAACCTTCGGAAGGTTCTATGCTTCATATAATAAGACATTATAAACCCGAAGTAGTTTATTTATACATAACTAAAGAATTAAACTATAATGATAATAGATACGAGAAAGCTATAAAAAAATTCAATCCCGCCTGCGAAGTTGTAGAGATAATTAGCGAATTAGATAAAGACGATGTAAACAATTATGACGCTTTTATGAGCGATTTTAGAAAATATATAACGGAAATTCATGATAAGTATAATAATAAAGGCTATGAAATATTGCTTAATATTGCTTCGGGAACTCCGCAAATGAAATCTAATCTAATATTGGAAGTTATAACTAATAATATTAAACTTATACCTGTGCAGGTA
>CAKORH010000150.1 GCA_934101235.1 uncultured Bacilli bacterium
ATTTAACACATAATGTATGGTTAAGATACAGAGAAGAATATTTGAGTTTAGAAAAAGATAATCCTAGAAGAAAAGAAATTTTAGCAGAAGTTGACACTATTCAAAAAGAAATAAAGAATGGTTGTCCTACAGTAATTAAAAACTATTTTAAATTTTTAAAGATTAATCCGATGCCCTTGTATCAAGCCTTTGTAGAAAATCTAGATACAATTTATTCTAAAGGAGAAATAAATATTGATAAATTAAAGGAATACACAAACTTAAAACTATCAAAAAAACAAATCGGTTTTGAGGATTTATCACCATTAGTACTAATTAACTATTTAGTTAATGGAATAAAAGATTTTAAAGAATATTTATATTTGGTAATTGATGAAGCACAAGATTTGAGTTTAGCTCAGTACTATATATTAAAAAAACTTTTCCCAAAAGCAAAATTTAATGTTTTTGGAGATGTTAATCAAAGTATTTATGATTATCAATCTGTAAAAGATTGGAATGAGTTAAATAATGTTATTTTTGATTCTAAAGCAGATGTTTTGGAATTAAATAAGAGTTACCGTACTACAATTAATATTTCTGATGCTTCAAATTTAATATTAGAACAATTAAATGGAAGTTTTTCTGAATGTATAGCTAGACCTGGTGATGAACTATTAATAAGTGATGATATATCTATTCAAAATATTATTTCACAAATTAAAATATTCTTAGAACATAATTATCAATCGATTGCAATAATTTGCAAAGATGATAAAGATACTAAAGATGTATATGTAAAATTGAAGAAATTAGGTGTAAACACTTCTATTATAAATGAGAAAAATGAGGAATATAGTGGTGGGCTATGTATAATACCATCTTACTTATCAAAAGGATTGGAATTTGATGCCGTAATTGTATATAATGCTAATGATAAAAATTATGGTGAATCAAGTATAGATATGAAATTGTTGTATGTTGCAATGACTAGAGCAATGCATAGTTTATGTATTGACTATGATGGAAAATTACCATCTTATTTAAAGAAATTGACACAAACAGAAAAAGTTTTGCGAAGAACTAAATAATAAACTACAGGGGGATATAAATGAAAGATAATAAGAATAAATCATTTATTATGTTTTCAAAAAATGAAAATGTTCATAATATTTTGTGTGATATGCAATTAAATCAAAAACTATATTTAAGACTTGGTGAGTCTCTAAAAATATTAGGGAGATTTGATGATAAAGTTGAAGTGGATTTTTACGATAGAGCTGAAAGTAAAAAGGGAACAAAAATTAGATTATGGTGTACTGATTCTGAAGGGAATTTATTTATATTTTATGGAATTTCTTGTGATAGAAAAGATTTGTTAAAAATTATTAAAGAAACAAACGAAGAAGAATTTGAATATGATATATTTTTAGCAAAGAAATATTCTCTTAATTTAGAAAATATAAATTTTACAAGAACTAAACAAATACATGACTTTAAGTTTGGAAGATTAGTTACTGATGAAAAAACATTTTATAGTTTATTTTTAGGTAGTGACATAACGTACCAAATTCTTGGGAATTTTAATGGTAATGTAACTAAAGATTTATTAAATCGATTAAATGAACTAAAAAGTGAGCCAAAATTTATGGATTTTTTAAATGTTTTTAATAATGTTTTAACTAATAATAGAGTACAGTATTTTATATCTTCTATATCAGCAATTAAAGATTTTGAATTAACTGGTTCTTTTCAACTGAATATTGAAGATAAAAAGAAAGTATATATTAAAGAAAAAAATAATTAATGCTATATTGTTAAATAAAACAATGATTAAATTTCATTGCTTTTTTTACATCTTTTGTTTTTTTCTTTATTTCTGTTTATAATATTCAGTGCGCTTCAAGTCCTTTCATTTAATATTTTTGGTTCAGTTCAATATTATACGACAAGAGTCACTTTTTTTATACAGGAATGTATCACATCAATTATAACATAACAAAATAAATTAGAAGATTTACCAGAATGGTTTGACAGTCTATTACATAAATATCAAGGTTTAACAGGATACTCTGATACAAAAATTAATAAGTTATGTATATTGTTAAATATACAAATAAATTAAAGAAAATAATAGAAAATAGTTAAAAATATAACTTAAATATGATAATTATATTTAACCATTTTTACATATCTTCATAAATTATTATGAGGAGTGATATCAATGGATGATATAAGAAAATTAACTGGTGTTGTAATAGATCCGGGACATGGCGGCGAGGATAATGGAGCTTCAGGTAATGGAATTATAGAGAAAAATATGACTTTAGATATTAGTAAATATATGTATGATAGATTTAAAGAACTTGGTATACCTGTTGCTTTAACTAGAGATAGTGATGTGACTTTATCAAGTGATAGAAGGCCTAGTGAAGCATTGTCAAAATTCGGTAATGGAGAAAATTTGATAATAATATCTAATCACATAAATGCAGGGGGTGGCGATAGTCATTGTGTAACAAAATATGTATAACAATTAAAGCCAAATAAATATAGAAAGAAATGGAGAAATGTTATGAATATTAGTTACACTAAGAAAGGTGATTATTTATTACCGGATTTAATATTAAAAGATAAAGAACAATTTAATATAGGAAAATATGGATTATTAAGATTAAATTATATTAAGAAATATAAATTAGGATTATATTTTGATTTACTTGTTAATGATAAATTAAATGAATATCTTCATAATATCGATACTACTGTTATGGAGATGGTGCATAAGTTAATTAAAGAACTAGCTGAAAAAGAAAATATTACTGAAGAATTAAAAAATAGTAATCAAATACTATGGATAGGTAAAATGAATAATATCAAAAATAAGGTAGAAGAAATAGTTTTAAAGGAATATATCTATGCGTGATATAACTGATAATG
>CAKORH010000151.1 GCA_934101235.1 uncultured Bacilli bacterium
GATAATAAGTATAGTATTTTATATAATAAGAGTATTGAAAGTATTCAAGATAATAGAAAGTATACTAGTGTATTAGGTGATATAAAAGAAATAAGTAGTATTACTATAAATCAAATTAAAGAAGCTTTTAAAGCATTTTATAGACCAGATAATGAAATAGTAGTAATAAGTGGTAAATTTGATAAAAATGAGGTTTTAAATAAGTTAGAAGAGGTATATTCTAAATTGTCTTTTGATACTAGTGTTGTAACTAAATATAAATATCCTCATAATATTAAGGTTAATAAGAAAAAATATAAAGTTAAAACAAATACTGGAGTAGGTAGAGTACTTATTACATTTAAACTTAATACTATTAATTATACTGGATTAGATAAATTAAAATTAGATTTATATATTTATTCATTTTTAAGAATGAATTTTGGTATTATTAGTAATTTAAATAAAGAATTAATAGATAATAATATAATTAATTCTGGTATTGGATATTCTAATTTATTATTAGAAGGATACCATATTATAAATATTGAAGGTAATACTAATAGATATAATGATTTTATAGATAGAATATTAAAATTTATAAATGATAAAGAATATATATTTGATGAAGATTTATTTAATTTATATAAAAGAAATTATATAGTAGATTTAATTATTAGAAATGATAGTATATATGATATTACTGAACCATTTATAGAAAATGTTATAACTTATAATTATGATAAATTAGATAGTGTAAGTGAATATGAGAAATTGAATTTTAATGAATTTGTTAGTTATATTAATTGTTTAGATTTTACTGAATATAGTATTGGTATATTGGAAGATTGAGATAAATTTAAGAGAAATAAAAAGATTAATTATATAAACTAGTTATGTTTTGGTATTTAGTTTATTATTTAATCTTTTTTTATTAGAAATTCTACTAATTCATGTGGATTTTCATTTTTAATGATAATTTTATATATTAAATCTATGATTGGCATATTAATTTTTTTTCTTTTTATTAGTGTATATATAGATTTTAATGTATAATATCCTTCTACTGTATTTGTTTCAACATATTCTTTTGCTTCATCAAATTTTTCATTTCCTATAAGTATTCCATAAGAGTAATTTCTTGATTTTTTACTTGTAGCAGTTAATATTAAATCACTTACACCAGCATATGAAAGTATGGTTTTTTTCTTTCCTCCTAAGCCGTATATAAGAGATTTAATATCATGCATAGATTCTGTAATTAGGAAACTTCTTGTAGATTCACTATAGCCTAAACCTTCTAATATTCCACTCGCTATTGCTATAACATTTTTTATTGAACCACATAGTTCAACTCCAATTACGTCTGTAGATGGTCTTAATTTAACTCTGTCATTTGCTAAAACGGATTTAATTTTCTTTATGGTTTGTTTATTTTTACTAGCAATCGTTAGTCCTATTGGTTCATTATGAATTATATCAATTGCAAAGGATGCACCAGATATAACAGATAAATTTTTAGTTTTAATGTGTCTTTTAAATACAACATCTACAAAGTCACAAGTATTTTGTTCAATTCCTTTACTTAATATACAAAAATGTTTATTTTTTATGTTATATTTTTTAAGTTCTTTGCTTACTGGATCAATAAATTTAGCAGCAACTGCAATAAATACAATACTTGAATTTTTTAATACATATTCGTAATCATTTGAAAATTCAATATTATCTGGAATTGTAAAATCATTAAATATTCCATTATTACTTCTATTTTCATTTAAGAATTTTGCTCTTTCTTCACTTTCTACCCACATTTTTATATTGTCACATTTTTTAAGTAATGTTACTGCAATTGATAAACCGTAAGCTCCTGTACCTATAATTGATATTGTTTTCATTTTATGTTCCTCATTTCTTTATTTCCTTTATTTAAATTGTTTTCATATGTATTAATTTTTGGAATGTAATAGTGTTTATTTTTTATATTATCTGGTAAGTATTGTTGTTCTACATAATATTTTGGATAATTATGTGGATATTTATAGTCTTTACTATTAGTTTTTATATGGTTTGGTACATTACCTGTATTTCCTTTTCTTATATCACTTAATGCGTTATCTATTGCTGTAATGGCACTATTACTTTTTGGAGATAATGCTAATTCTTCAACTACAACGGCAAGCGGTATTCTTGCTTCTGGAAGTCCTAATAGTTCGCTTGATTCAATAGCAGCTCTAACTTTTGGACCCATTCCTGGATTAGCAAGTCCTATATCTTCATATGCAATAACACTCATTCTTCTATAAATACTATCTAAATCACCAATTTCGATTAATCTACCTAAGTAATATATTGCTGCATCTGGATCACTACCTCTAATACTTTTTTGAAAAGCACTCAATAAATCATAATGTCCATCTTCATTTTTATCAGCAAATATTACTGGTTTTGAATTAATTCTTTTTACTACTTCTTCAGTTACTATTTTATCATTAGTAGAGTAGTATGATACTTCTAATAAGTTTAATGCACTTCTAAAATCTCCACTAGATAGTCTTGCAATTAATAGGAGAGTTTTGTCATCGATTTTTATATCTTCTAATTTATTTAAAGCTTTCTTTAATCCTTCAACTATATCATCAGTAGTTAATTCATGAAGTTCAAATATTTGACATCTACTTCTAATTGCTGGATTAATTTTATGATATGGATTTGATGTTGTTAGACCTATTAATATAATTAAACCTGATTCAATATATGGTAATAATAAATCTTGTTTATCTTTATTCATTCTATGTATTTCATCTATGATAAGTATCATTTCACCTTGCATTTTTGCTTCTTCAATGGCAATATTAAAATCAATAACTTTATTAATTGTTGCGTTTAAAAACTTATATGGTTTATCTATTTCATTAACGATTGCATTGGCAA
>CAKORH010000152.1 GCA_934101235.1 uncultured Bacilli bacterium
TGTACCTTTTTTCATCTTTGCAGCTTGTAATTTAGCTTCATCTTCATCAATAACATCCTCAACTTTATTTACTATTTCTAAAATATCCCCCATATCTAGAATACGTTCAGCCATTCTTTCTGGATAAAATTCACTTAATCCATCCATTTTTTCACTAGTACCTACAAACTTAATAGGAATATTAGTTAAATGTCTAACCGATAATGCTACACCACCTTTAGTATTTCCATCCATCTTAGTTAGTATAGCACCAGTTAATGGTAATTTATCATTAAAACCTTTAATAACATTTATAGCATCTTGCCCCATCATTGCATCAATTACTAATAATACTTCATCAGGATGTGCTAAATCATTAATGTTAACAAGTTCATCCATTAATTTTTCATCAATATGTAATCTACCAGCAGTATCTATTATTATATAATCATGATTATTTTCTTTTGCATATTCTATTGCATTTCTAACTATAAGAACAGGATTATTTTTTCCTTCTTCATATACTTTAATATTTAATTCTTTTCCTAAGGTACATAATTGGTTTATTGCAGCTGGTCTATATACATCACATGCAACTAATAAAGGATTTTTCTTATATTTTTTTCTTAACATATTAGCAAGTTTACCTACCGTAGTAGTTTTTCCACTACCTTGTAAACCTACCATCATTATTATATTCATTTTACCATCAGTTTTTAGGGGTACATAATCTGTTCCTAATAAACTAACTAATTCATCCTTAACCAATTTTATAAATAATTCATCAGGTTTTAAACTTTTACTTACTTCCATACCCAATGCTTTTTCTTTTACATTACGGACAAATTCTTTAACAACTTCATAGTTAACGTCTGCTTCTAACAAAGCCATTCTTATTTCACGCATTGCATCACTAATATTATCTTCAGTAATTTTACCCATACCTCTAATATTTTTTATTGCATTGCTTATTCTATCTCCCATGTATTCAAACATTTTTATCACCTTTAATTATTATACAAAAAAAAATACCAGTTTCCTAGTATTTCTTTAACTTATTTAGTTTTTTTAAGAGTAATATTAGTATCTATCTCTTTTTCTTTTTCTTTTACAATATTATATGTGTCTTCTAATATCATTCTTTCTTCATCTGTTGGAACTACATAAACAGGATAGCTTGAAAAATAATCATTTGTAATTCTTCCAGTTTGTTCTTCTTTAAATTTTGCAATTTTATTATTTATAGTAGTATTAATTACTATATTAAAAGTATTTTTTAATTTGTTTAATACATGTTCTCTAAACTTAGTATTATTTTCACCAATTCCAGCAGTAAATACTATTGCATCAACATTTCCATCTAATTCAGTTATATATTGAGCAATATATTTCACTACAGAATTTTCAAACATTTCCATTGCTAGTTTAGCCTTTTCATTACCTTCACTAACTAGTTTATCTACATCTCTACAATCATTTTTACCAGCTAAACCAAGTAATCCACTTTTATTATTTAATATATAAATAACTTCATCTAAAGTCATTTTACCTTCTTTTATTAAAAGTTCAACAACAGCTGGTGTAACATCTCCAGAACGTGTTCCCATAATTGTACCATCAAGTGGAGTTAATCCCATAGAGGTATCATAACTTTCTCCATTTTTTATAGCACAAACACTAGCTCCACTACCGATATGGCATACAACTAAATTTATATCATATTTATTTAATTTATTTTGCATATAATTTGTAATATATTTATAGCTAGTTCCATGAAAACCATATTTTCTTATACCATATTTTTCATATAAATCATAAGGTATACCATATAAATAATTCTTTGCAGGCATTGTTTGATGAAATGCAGTATCAAATACAGCCACTTGTGGAACATCTTTTAATACTTTTGACATACTTTTTATTCCATCTAATTCTCCAGGAATATGTAATGGACCAAATTTCTTTAAAGATTCTATATTTTTTAATACTTCATCATCTATAAATACAGAATCAGAATATAATTCTCCTCCATGTAATACTCTATGTCCAACGCCTTTTATTTCATTCATATCTAAAATAAATTTATTTTTTAATAATGCTTCTAACATAGTATTAACGGCATCGATATGATTTTTTATATCTTTACTTTCTTCTATTCTTTTTCCATCAAATTTTAAAGAATAAGAACTATCTCCTTCACCAATTTTTTCAACTAAACCATTTACTATTTCTTTTTTTTCTGGCATTTCATATAATGAAAATTTCAAAGAAGAACTACCAGCATTCACAACTAAATATTTTTCTTTCATAACCAATTCTCCCTTTCTTAATCGTCAAGTATAATACCATAGACACGAACAATTGTCAAATACTGTTTATATATAGATTATTTATAGGTTTTATTTTAATTTATAAATTGAAAAAAGTAGAAATGAAATCCTACTTAAAATTATTAACTACATTTACTGTTATCTAAATTATATGGATTATCATATGTTCTATCTCCATTAAATAATTTTACACATTTTGATATTTTGTATAAATAACCTTTTGTTATTAAATAGGCATCTGTAAAGTCATATTCAAAATATGTCATATCATAAGGATGTCGTGCTTGGCCACTATAGACACTACCATTAAACCAAAGAAGAGTAATATCATCTAAATATTTATAAAGAATATATTATATAAAGTTAAGGAATCATCTGAATCAATTTTATATATTCTATAAGAATTTCCATCATATTTTACATAATTATCTCCTGGATATCCTTTAAAATAATATGGATTAGTTATTGATAAATTAGTATTTGAAACCTTTGATAGATCTATAATTGCTAAATTACTTCAATTGCTAAATTACTTCCACTTCCATCACTTTTTGTACATATATAAATTGGAGAAGAAGCACTATTTATTTGCCATGAA
>CAKORH010000153.1 GCA_934101235.1 uncultured Bacilli bacterium
GGTTAGTTGACAAATAATTTTTAATAAATTATAATAGTTTTCGTAAAGCAGATGAAAAAGACGGTTTATAATATTAATTTTTAGAGAGTTTGTGGTTGGTGAAAACAAATAAATTAAATTATAAATAGATCACTTTGGATGCGCTTATTGGATAATAATAAGACGTTAATCGCGTTAAGATAATTAAGATAAACATAAGTTTATGAATTAGGATGGTACCACGTTAATACGTTCCTATATTTATAAACTTTTTTTATTTATTATGAATGGAGGAAATGTTGTGAAAAATTTTAAAGAATTAGATAAAAGACAAGTACATGAAGTGGAAACTGATATTTTAAAAGAATGGAAAAAACAAGATATTTTAAATTTAACTATTGATAATAGAAAAAATAGTGATAATTGGGTATTTTATGATGGACCTGCTACTGCTAATGGAAATCCTGGATTACATCATATGGTAGCAAAGTTCTTAAAAGATACTTTTTGTAAATATCAAACAATGAAAGGACATAAGGTTTTAAGAAAAGTTGGTTGGGATACTCATGGATTGCCAGTTGAAGTACAAGTTGAAAAACAATTAGGATTTACTGGGAAATCTGATATTGAAAAATATGGTATTAAAGAATTTAATGAAAAATGTCGTGAAAGTGTTTGGGATAATGAGACTGCATTTTGTCGTTTAACTGATGAAATGGGTCAATTTATCGATATGGAAAATAGATATATTACATATGATAATAATTATATTGAAACTGAATGGTGGATTTTAAAAAAATTCTTTGATGAAGGATTATTTTATGAAGGTGTAAAAATTATGCCTTGGTGTCCAAGATGTGGAACAGGACTTGCTAGTCATGAAGTTGCTCAAGGATATAAGGAAGTAACTGCTAATACTGTTATTGTTCCATTTAAGAAATGTGATGAAGATGCATATTTTCTTGTTTGGACTACAACACCTTGGACTTTAATTAGTAATGTAGCTTTATGTGTTAATCCAAATGAAAAATATGTAAAAGTTGAATCAGAAGGATATAAATTTATTTTAGCTGCTGCTTTAGCAAATAAAGTATTAGGTGATAATTATAAAGTATTAGAAGAATATATTGGTAAAGATTTAGAATATGTTAAATATGAACAATTAATTCCTAGTTTAAATGTTAACGGTAATGCATTTATTGTAACTGCAGATGATTATGTTACTATGAGTGATGGAACAGGAATTGTACATATTGCTCCAGCTTTTGGTGAAGATGATGCTAGAGTTGGTAAAAAATACAAACTTGCTTATTTAAATCCAGTTGGAGAAGATGGTCATTATAATGATGGTATTTGGAAGGGTATAAATATATTTGATGCTGATTTAGAAGTTATTAAATGGTTAAAAGAAAATGATAAATTATTTAAAAAGCAAAAAATGTTACATGATTATCCACATTGTTGGAGATGCAATTCACCACTTGTATACTATTCTAGACCTAGTTATTATTTAGAGGTTACAAAATTAAAAGATAAAATTATTGAAGAGAATAATAAAGTTAATTGGTATCCTAGTTATGTAGGTGAAAAACGTTTTGGTAATTGGTTAACAAATATGAATGATTGGGCAATTTCTAGAAATAGATATTGGGGAACTCCACTTCCTTTATGGAGATGTGAATGTGGTCATATGGAAATGATAGGTAGTAGAGAAGAATTAAGTAATAAAGCTATCGAAAGTGTTAATCCTAAAACAATTGATTTACATAGACCTTATGTAGATGATGTGCATATAAAATGTAGTGCTTGTGGAAAGACTATGTCAAGAGTTAAAGAAGTTATAGATTGTTGGTTTGATAGTGGATCAATGCCATTTAGTCAATATCATTATCCATTTGAAAATAAAGAATTATGGGAAAGTCAATATCCAGCAGATTTTATTGCAGAAGGCATAGATCAAACAAGAGGATGGTTCTATTCATTAATTGTGTTAGGAGTATTTGTCACAGGTAAGAGTCCATATAAAAATGTTTTAGTAAATGAATTATTATTAGATAAAAATGGACAAAAAATGCATAAGAGTAAAGGTAATGCTATTGAACCATTTACATTAATGGAAAAATATGGTGCTGATACAATTAGATGGTATTTTCCTTATGTTTCTCCAACTTGGACACCTTTAAAATTTGATGAAGAAGGATTAAAAGAAGTACATTCTAAATTCTTTAACCCTTTAAAAAATACTTATTCATTTTTCCAAATGTATGCTAATACTGATGGAATAGATATTGATGATTGTAAAGTAAAATATGAAGATAGAGAAGAAATAGATAAATGGTTATTAAGCAAATATAATAAGTTACTTAAAGAATGTACTAATGGTTATGATAAATATGATTTAAACCAAGTTGTTAAGGCTGTTACATCATTTGTTTCAGATGATTTATCAAATTGGTATATTAGACGTAATAGAAATAGATTTTGGAGTAGTAAATTAGATAATAGTAAAAAGAGTGTTTATATTACTACTTATGAGGTGTTAGTTGGACTATGTAAATTATGTGCTCCTATAATTCCTTATACTACTGAAGAAATATATAAAGATTTAACAAATGAAAAATCTGTTCATTTAAGTGATTTTCCTATTTGTGATGAATCATTAATAAATGATGAAATTGAAGTTAAAATGGATTTAGTTAGAGATTTGATTTCTACCGGAAGATATGTTAGAGAAGAGACTAAGATAAAAGTTAGACAACCAATTAGTGAATGTTTAATAGATGGAAAATATAAGAATATTTTAGGTGACTTAGTAGAGTTAATTAATGAAGAATTAAATGTTAAGAATGTAGTATTTGTTGATGATTTAACTAAGTATATGAA
>CAKORH010000154.1 GCA_934101235.1 uncultured Bacilli bacterium
TTTTAAAGATGTTCCACAAAATATGATTAAAGCGATAATCGAATCAAATGCCACTAGAAAAAAACATGTAGCAGACATGATTCTTAAGAAGAATCCTAAAACGGTTGGTATTTATAGATTAATTATGAAAAGCAATTCCGATAATTTTAGAGCTAGTGCAATTCAAAGTGTTATCAAACATATAAATGAAAGTGGTGTAAAAATAATAATATTTGAACCAACAATAAAAGAAGATAAATTTGAAAACTTTGATGTAATTCACGATTTAAATGAATTCAAAAAAATGAGTGATGTAATAGTTGTAAATCGTATTGATAATCAATTAGATGATGTAAAAGACATTTTATATACAAGAGATGTTTTTAGCAGAGATTAACAATACAATGTTTTATTATTGTTACAAGTAAAGAGGTACAAAATGAAAAATAAATTAAATAAATTATTTAATATTTTATATTCAATTCCAGATTTAACTGGAATTGTTATTGCTCAACCAATAATAGATATAGGAACTTATTTCAGTAAAGAAATTTTTAATATAGCAAGTTTAGGTAGTTTACTTAGATTAATATTATTAGTTTATGCTTTAATATATTTATTGTTTTCAAAAAGTAATAAGATAAAAAAGATATCGATATGTTATCTAATAACCCTAGGAATTTTTGCCGTTGTTAATTTAGCTATAAATTTTGATAAAACTTATATTTTTATGGATTTAAAAAACATTATTAAATTGTTATATTTTCCAATAATGCTACTATTCTTTATAAAATATATAATTGATACTAAAAAATTTATTACAGCAAACACTTTAAACATAAATACCATAATAATATCTACAGTTACAATAATCGCTAAACTAACAGGTAGTGAAGTTTGTTCATATGGTGCTACTTGTACAAGAGGTTTCATGGGATGGTTTTATTCAGCTAACGAAATTGGAATAATTTGTGTATTACTATATGCTGTAACTTTATATATTTTTTTTGAAACTAAGTTTTCATTCTTAAGTACAGTAAGTTTAATTATGATACTATATACTTGTTTGTCAATTGGCACAAAAGCAAGTTTTTTAGGTGTCGTCGTAATAACAACATTAATGCTTATTATTGAAGCATTATCATTAATTATTAAGCGAAAAAAAGAACAAGTTCAAGGAACAATTATGTGTGTGTTAATGGAAATAATGGTAGTTCTTCTTACTCCATCAACTCCCGTATGTTTTAATAATTATATGCTTTTTAAAGATTATGGTTTTTATTGTAAAATACCAATTGATTCTAAAACTACAAATGTTGAAGATATAAAGTCAAGTGTTGAAAAAGAAATAAATGGCAGCCAAGGGTTAGATAAAGATGATAAGGTTTCGGAAATATTAAATGGAAGAGACTCATTTAAAAAAGATAAAGACAATTTAATTAAAAAGGAATTAAAAACAAATATATTTGGATTAGGCTACTCATCATATGCAATAACAAATGGAAAAGAAAAAATTATTGAAAGAGATTATTATGATTTACTCTATGAATATGGATATTTAGGATTTATTCTTACGTTATTACCAGCTGTAACAATGTTATTATATTCAGGTTTTAAAAAAATAAAGAAGATATCTAGTATATTAAATCGAAATAATATTTTATTGGGGGCAATTCTTTTAGCCTTTGCAGGAGCCCATATTGCAGGACATGTCTTATTTGCTCCAGCTGTTACAACATATATTTCCTTAATTCTAGCAATCTTATTTAGTGAAGAATTAAAGAGTAATAATGAGACACCTAGAAAAAAATAGTTTCTAGAAGAGGAGGAAAAATGGAAAAGAAAAAGCTAAAAATTAATATGTCAAAATTATCAATAGGTGGCATGGAAAAAGCTCTTGTTGATTTACTTAATAATAGTGATATTGTAGAAAAATATGATGTTACACTAATGCTTGTATATAATGTTCCTAAAAATTATCTAGATTTAGTACCTAAAGATGTTAAGATAGATTTGGTATATAAAGGTAAATGGAATATATTTGGAAAGTTAATAACAGGATTAAGATTAATAAAAAGATTAATTTTTGCAAAAAAATATTATTGTTCTATTTGTTATTCTCATCAACACGGAATCCTTGCTAAAATAACACGTAAAGAAAGTTTGAACTCAATTGCTTTTATACATACAGAATTAAAGAAGTCTAGAACACAAAAAGAATTAACAAGATTAATGAGAAATATGAAATTTGAAAAATTTCCTAAAATTGTATGTGTTTCAAATTGCACTAAAAAATCATTTTTAGAATTAATACCTAATTATACTGGTCATGTAGTCGTAGCAAATAACTATATTGATTATGATAATATTTTAAAAAAGAGTAAAGAAAAAATAACTGATGTAAAAAAAGAAAAATACATAACATTTATAAATGTTGCAAGACATGATGAAGAAACAAAATGTATAACAAGAATTATTAATTCCACAAATAAATTAAATAAGGAAGGTTATAAGTTTAGAGTAATTTTAGTAGGTGAAGGAACTGACACTGAAAATTATAAGAAATTAACTCATGATTTAAAAATAAACAATATAATTTTTACGGGATTAAAAAGTAATCCATATCCATATTTTAAAATATCAGACGCATTTGTATTTTCATCTTGTTATGAGGGTTATGGAATTGTGTTAAATGAAGCCAGAGTATTAGAAATACCCCTTATTACAACTGATGTAGCAGATGCTAAAGATATCATTGATGGTTATGGAATATTATGTGAAAATAGTGAGAACGGGGTCTATCAAGGAATGAAAAAATTCCTAGATGAAGGGTATAAATGCAAAAAAAAGTTAGATTGTAAAAAATTTA
>CAKORH010000155.1 GCA_934101235.1 uncultured Bacilli bacterium
GGAGGATACAGAGGTTACCTTTAAACAGTTAGAAACATTCTTTTCTGGTGAAGTAATCGAAATACTTAAAGTATTACCTAAAATTGTTGCTTCTTTTAATCCACTCTCAGAGAAAACCAAACTTCCTAATGATGTTACACTTTCAGGTATTACTATTGTAGTATCTTTATTAGAATCAAAAGCATGTCCAAATGCATTATTTCCTATTGTAGTTAAACTATTAGGTAAATTAATTGTATTTAATTTATCACAAAGATAAAATGCACTCTCTCCTATTTCTTTTAATCCCTCAGGCAATACTACCCTTTCAAGGTTACTACTATTATACATCAATTGTGAAGGAATAGTTTCCATTTTATTTAAAAATTCTACTTCTGTTAATCCTGTTGCTTTTAAAGCATTAGTGCCAATTAACGTTACATTTTTAGGTATTACTAATTTTCCTCCATTAAACGAACCTGCAAATGCATTATTTCCTATTGTAGTTAAACTATTAGGTAAATTAATTGTATTAAGTTTTGTATTACCCGAAAAAGCACTTGACCCAATTTCTTTTAATCCCTCAGGTAATGTTACTTTTTCAAGATATAGATTTCCTTGCATCATTTGTGAAGAAATAGTCTCCATTTTATTTAAAAACTTAATTTCTTTTAATCCAGAATATATAAATGCCGATTCTCCTATTTCCGTAACACTCTCTGGAATAGTAATTATACCATCTGTAAAGGCACTTTGAAATGCTCTATTACCAATATGAGTTATATTATCACTAAACGTAAAATCAGAAAGACTCATCGTATAAGCAAAAGCATAATCTCCAACATAAGATATACTGGCTTCTAAATCATATAAAGATTGAGCACCCATAAATGCATAATCCCCTACTGATAAATTATCAGCATAACTCTTTACAACATTTATACCAGAAATTGTACCAGCCATATAAAAAGCTTTATTACCTACTTTTACTATTGAAGAAGGTAAAAATATTTTCCTAACTTTAATAAAAGAATCTTTTGCTTCTAAGAACATAGATGTATCTCTATCAGCAATACCAGTAACACTATACCCATCTATTACACTTGGAAAATATAACAAAGTATTAGTAAACGAAGTTTCCTTAAACCCTGTTAATTCTATGTTATTATCTCCTACATTTTGATATTCCCAAACACTTTCATATTCTGCTGGATTAGTAACATCAAAAGACCCCTCGACCTTAAAACCAATTGATGTTGTAAATTTTATGCTTATAGTCTGTTTTTCTAAACTATAAGGATCATAATCACTCATCTCTAAATTAGTTATATCATATAATTTATATTCCTTAATTTTACCATTTGAAAATTTTAAATTAACCTTAGTATTTAATATATTATTAACAGAACCATAGTTATATGTAGTTAAAACAGGTTCTATCTCATAACCAGTTATAACCTCATCTAAATTATCGCGAGAACTCTTTTTAAACACATTATACTCATCACAATCAGTTCCATCACATACCTTAGCGTCTTTAAAATTAATAAAACCATATCCATAATATTCATCCCAACCTATATCACCTAAATCATCAGAATATCTTCTAAGTATAGTTACAATATTATCATAAGACAAATTTTTGTTTAAACTTTTTAGATTAGCTATTGCACTAACAGCGTGTGGAGTCGCCATCGATGTACCACTCATAACCCGATTTTCTTCTTTACTAGCTATGCTTTTTATATCAACACCCGGAGTTGAAAACATTATACCATCACCATAGTTTGAAAATGAAGCCTTAGTTTTACTAGAATCAACAGCTGCAATAGAAATCGTATTATCAAAAGAGGCCGGATAAGATGAATTTGATGAATTTTCATTTCCTGCTGCTGCAACACTAATTATATTATTTTGTCTCGCCGCCTCAATAGCAATATACTCTCCTTGTGAATAAACAGCACTTCCAAAACTCATATTCATAACATCAGCATTTTTATTATAAGTAACATAATTAATAGCAGTTATAGTATCTGTTTCATAAATATTTTTTGTATCAGAAACCTTAACTGGTAGTATCTTCACACTACTAGGTGTACTCTCAGCAATAGTTCCTGCAATATGTGTTCCGTGACCATTATTATCATACATATTATCATTATTCTCTAAAACATTATATGTCCCAGCTAATCTACCCGCGAAACTTGCATTAAATACATCTACATCCAATCCAGTATCAACTATAGCAACCGTTACATCATTTAGTTCCTTACCTTGAAACTCATTCAATAAAGTATCAATTCCCATTGCTTCTACTCCCCAAGAATTATAATTAGAAACAAGAACCGTATCCTCTGATATTTCACTAACTGTATTTTCAGATACATCAATATCAGGCTCTTCTTTATTAAACATTTCTAAGGCCCTATTTTTTTCTTCCTCAGAACTATATTGAAGAAAATACTGATTATTTGGAGCATTAACAACATCAGTTGCCCCATAAGTATCTTTTAATTTTTTCTTAGTAGTAACAATTAATATATTAGACTTATCATTCTTTTTATTTAATTTCTCATAATCATCAAAATACTTCTCAACATATTCAGGTTCCAAATCATCAATATTAACAAAAATATTAGACTGTTTCTTATTTATAATCACAAAGCCAACTATTACAATTAAACATACCATTAATGTCGAACCAACAGCTATATAAGCTTTTTTACTTCTAAACTTCATACTACTTTAACACCTCTTTTTCTTCATAATTACTACCAACCCATCCCCTATAAAAGTTTCTCTCTTCTAATAAATA
>CAKORH010000156.1 GCA_934101235.1 uncultured Bacilli bacterium
CTATTAAACTTGTACACATTTTATTAAGTATATCAGTTATATTAAATTTATAATTAGATGATATGGAATCCATTGTAGATAACATAAATGTTGTCATACTTGAATAGTTGCCTTTTGTTATATTTAAATTTTTATTATCTATAATTTTATTAGATTCTATATCGCTATTTTTAAGTCTCGATAATCCAAAAGAATCTCCAATTATATAAGCATATATTAAATCTTTTATATTCATAAAAACACCCTTTAATACTAATATAATTTTATTCTATATTTTAATTTTTTTCAAATAAAATGTAGACTAATTGTCTACATCATTTATTTTTTATGAAATTCTACTATACATTTATCTAGTTCAGTATAAATACAAAGATTTTTATTTTCTTCATTAACTTTAAATTTATAATAACCCTTGTTGCTGACTTTTACTGTTATTATCTTTTTTTCTGTATCATAATCATTACTTCCAGTTTCTGGATCTCTATCTTTAAATTTTATTTTTGATGACTCTAAATTTATTTTTAATGATTTTATGTTTGTATTTTCATTATCTGTTACCCAAGTACCCATCATATTAGCTGGTACCGTTGTAATAACTGGGTTTTCTTTAAAACCAAAAAATATTAATAATACTACTATTATAACTTTTATAAAATTAGGAACATATTTTAAGAGTTTATCATATACTATTGGTGATATTATAATTCCTATTAATATAAACATATAATAGTTTGTACTTTTAATTACAAATGTACCAATAACACCAATTAATACTGATATTATATATCTTACTATATCTAGTTCAAAGTCATTTTCATATTCTGCATAATCATTTATTAAATCTACAATAACACCTATTCCGAATATTCCAAATGTTAATAAATATATTACTCCTAATACATATTTTTTTTCTATAAATTTATGTACTCCAAACCATCCTAATAAAAATATTAATAAGAATTTACTTTTATTACCATTGATTTTATCATATTCATTATATTTGTTTAAAAAATACTTTAATTCTTTTTTATTAGCAAGTAATTTATATGTTACTATGTATTCATTTAGTTCTTTTAATACAGTTTTATCTTTTATTTTTAAAGTATAATCATTAGTTATTGATTCTATTATTCTTTTTATAACTTTTTTATTTTTTGGATATTTTTCATTTAAAGAAGTGTATATTACTAAGGCTTCATCATATTTTTTATTTTTATATAATCTTTCACCTTTTTTATATAATTTATCTGATAAAAGATTATTTTTTATATTATCTTTAGTAGTTGTTGATTTTGTTTTTGTTTTGCTTTTTGATTTTGCTTTAACATTTTTAGTCTTTGTATCTTTTACCATATATTCACTCCTTTATTCTAATTATTTAATTCATCTAATGAACTAACCATAATCCAATCTTCTAGTGGAGTATAGTTAGGAATAGTTAGTGGAGTTTGACATTTTTCTAAGTTATCAAAGTTTATTAGACAAATACATTTCTTTTTCCATCTATCTATTTCTTTTTCACTTAAATTTAATGCTTGTTCATTATCACTAAATATTTTATCTATTTCATCAGATGTTAATTTTGACATACTATCTGCATTAGTAACTACAGCATGATAATATGCTTCATTTTCACCACGATTTACAAAGTATAATTCATCATTTATAAATATTCTTGAATGAGGAATTAATCTTTTGTTATTTCCTCTTATTAACATAGTTCTTTCTTTATTAATTATTTTTTTATATTCTGAATCTTTATTATCGCATATAACTATATGTATCACTTTTAATCACCAAACACTATTCTAACATATTTTATTATTTTTTAAAGTATATTTTATAAACTTGTTATAAAAAGTTTTAATGCTATATATTTATCTATTAAGCCTTGTTTTATTTTTTTATCTAATGAACCTATATACAATAGATTTTTCTTTATTTCATCCATTTTATAGTTAATGGAGTTATTTAATGCTAGTTTAACTCTATATGGATGTACATCTAACATAGTTGCAATATCTTTTTCACTATAATTTCTAGATAAATAATATGAAGAATACATTAATCTATATTGTGTTGCAACGTTTGCAAAAAGAACTGCTGGTTCTTGTTTTTCTTTTATGAATTTAGTTAGGTATTCATACATTTTTTTATCTTTTTTTATTATTAGGTCTACAAAATCAAATATACTCTCTTCTTTAATATTTATTGAATATTTATTAACGTCATTTAAATTTATTACATAATCTTTTTTTACTATCATAATTTTATCTAATTCATTTAATATAAAGTCATAGTTGGAATTTAAGTTTTCTATTATTTTTTCTAGAGCATTATTTTCTATTTTGTAATTATTTGATTTTAGATACTCTTTTATTTTTGTTTTTAATATATCATTAGTAGGTGTTGGTATATCAAAATAGTTATTATTACTATTTATTATTTTTACAGTTTTTTTTGTTTTACTAACACTATCTGTTATAAATATAAGAGTTGTAAATTCATTTTCATGTTTTAAATATTCTTCTAGTAAATTTTGTTCTTCCTTATATTCTCCTTTGGTACTAAATATTGGTATATTTCTAACTATTATTGCTTTTTTATCACAAAATAGTGATGTATAGTTACATTCTTCTATAATATTTTTCATATTTGTTTCATCATAATCAAAGTATGTAATGTTATCTTTTTCTATATTTGATATAAGCTCATTTATTTTAGATTTTAGTAACATACTCTCTATAAATTCTTTTGCAATTTCTATTTCTTCTTTTTTTA
>CAKORH010000157.1 GCA_934101235.1 uncultured Bacilli bacterium
CGCAAATACCGTGCTAGGAAATAATACTAATAACATTATAATTAAAAAACTTTTTATTTTCTTCATCTCTAACTCCTTATTCCATTATTCTTTTGTTATTCAGTAATTATCATAAATAAATTATTTTCATAATAATCTAATTCACTTAAATCAATGTTTGGAACATTCTTTTTATCAAACTTGTCTATCCATTTTTTTGAAACATTTAATACATATGCATAAGGTAATATATCATAAAAATAATTTGCATTTTCTTCTGCTAAGATATCTATTTGATTTTTCTCTGCAATATCAAGATAATTTCTAAATCCCATTACTTTTGCAATAATCATTTCTCCATAAGCTGTTTTTCTTTCCATAATTATTGAGAAAAAACCTGTTATAAAAATAGCTATAAAAGACAATGTATATAACCAATTTAGACTAGGATCTAAATCTTTTATATAAATATAGGCAACAAACCATGCAATAACAGATATTATCAATAATGAAAAAGTTATATTCATCATTTTTCTTGCTTTATTATCATTTATCTTTTTATCTATTGTACTTTCTAATGTATTACTTATTTTATTGAATACTCTTGAAAAAGTTATATCTTCGCTTAAAATGTTCGTATCTCCATTTTTGAATAATTCTAAATATACAATTTGTTCAGTAATTGACATCTTTTTTAAATTTGATTTATTTTTTCCAATATTAACTATTTCGTATTTATTTTTAGATATTTCTTTAATTTCAATATAACCTTTGCTAGCTAGTCCAATTATAAGTGATGATGTTAATTTTTTTATTGACTTTTCTCCATAAATATAGCCTATTTGAGCACTATCTAAATCTTCTGGTGGATAAAACTCAACTGTTTTACATTTTTTATCATAATCTTTTCCATGTTTTGTCCATAAAATAAAACTTATTATAGAAATCACTATTAAACCAATACAGATTATTAAGCAAATAAATCCATAATTATAAGTTCCACCTACAAAATATCCATTAGGCAATAACATCTTTA
This sequence comes from uncultured Bacilli bacterium, assembly GCA_934101235.1. Taxonomy (GTDB): domain Bacteria; phylum Bacillota_I; class Bacilli_A; order RF39; family UBA660; genus UMGS1124. The sequence goes on from CAKORH010000157.1 coordinate 1,016, forward strand.
CTGTAATTGATTCATTAAGTAAATAATCACTTAAAACTGCATTAAGAGTTTTTTCATTTATTGTATAATTTACTTTACTTGTAATATCTTGTGTTCCCTTAACAAATGCAATATTTTCATTTGCTATTTTTTCTGGCATATTTATAGTAATATTTAGATTGCTTATAGCTGTATTATCATAATTATCAAACACATTAAAAACTAAATCATCTAAATTATTATTCAAATCAATTCCCATATCATATCTATACTTAATTGTATATGTATGCAAGCCAGAATTAGTAGTAGTACGGCTACTTCCAATCCTAATTCCTATACTATCGCTAGTATTATTTAAAACAAATTTTTCTCCTATTGCCCTTAAGTTTGTTATCTTTACCTTTTTCTTTACTTCTTTATTATCTTCATAATATTTTTGCCATAATGGTATAGATTTGTATATACCATTAAAAGTTTTTCCACTTGGTATATTAACTGAAAACTGTTCAGTAACATCTATTTTATTATCTTTATCAACATCAAGAATAATATTATAATCTTCTATATTAAATTCTGATGAAATATAGGATACATTATTTTTAAAATTATTATTTTCAACTATTGACACTCCAAAAGGTATTAGAATAAGAAGTATTATCCATATCATGAGAAATATTGTTGTATATAATCGATTTTTCTTCTTTATCATAATTTATAAACTCACCTTAACATTATTTCTTTCTTCAGCATTTGCCTCAAACATATTTGCTTGTTTAAATCCAAATACACCTGCAACTATATTGCCTGGGAACATTTGAATTTCATTATTTAATTCTCTAACTGCTCCATTATAATATTTTCTACTATTAGCTATTTCATCTTCTATTTTTGTAAGGTCTGCACTTAATTTAGCAAAATTTTCATTTGCTTTTAATTCTGGATAATTTTCAGCAATAGCCATAATTTTTGTAATACCGTGTCCTAATTGTTCATTAACATTTATTTTTTTATCCATTGGTATACTATCATAACTATTTGTTCTTAAACTTGTTATTTGATTAAAAGTTTCTTTTTCATGTTTTGCATATCCTTTTACAACTTCTACTAGGTTAGGTATTAAATCCCATCTTTTTTTCAAATAAACATCCATTGTTGAAAATGCTTCTTTCACAATATTGTTTGCCTTTACAAAAGCATTATATTGTACTATTAAATAAATTACTAATACAGCAATTATTGCTATAACAACATATAAAATCATATTATTCATTCTCCTTTAAAATAAATTTTTATTTGATATTATATTACCATATTAAATTTTTTTTTACAATATTCGCATCTATTTTAAACCTATAATTTCGTTTTTTCTTTCATTTTCCATAATAAAAATCTCCTTTTAATTTATTTTTATGTATAAAAATAGAGTAGAAATTTTTATTTTTCTACTCTATAATTATAATTAACTTATTTTATCTTCCCATTCCATTACTCTGCCTTTGTTGATCTTGATTAACTTGATATACTCCTCTTAATTGTTCTAATCTTTTTTTCTGATCTTCTGTTGCTCTACTTCCTAAAAACATTAACTGCGACATTTTACTTCTTTCAGCCATTGCTTTTTGTGAATGATTTACTTCACTTGTAGTAACTTTGCCTCTAGTAACAGTTCTATCC
>CAKORH010000158.1 GCA_934101235.1 uncultured Bacilli bacterium
ATATAATTGATAAATCAACCCCAATGTTAGAGGCATTTAAAGAAGTTGATAATGTTTTACATAGAGGTGTACAATCAATAAGTGATTTAATTGCTGTTTCTGGATTAGTAAACTTGGATTTTGCTGATGTAAAAGCAGTTATGGAAAAACGCGGAAATGCACTAATTGGTATTGGATTAGGTGTTGGGGAAAATAGAGCAATAGAAGCCGCTAAGCAAGCTGTTTCTAGCCCACTTTTGGAAACAAGTATTAGTGGTGCAACTGATGCAATAATAAATGTTACTGGTGGTAACTCATTAACATTATTTGAAGCAGAAGATGCTGCTGAAATAGTTAGACAAAGTGCTAATACTGATATAAATATTATTTTCGGTGCTGTTATTAATGAAAATTTAAATGATGAAGTAATAGTTACTGTTATTGCAACTGGGTTTGAAGATGAAATGAGTTATAATAGTACGGGTAGTGATAGTTATAATACTTCTCGTGAACAAATGCCTTCTAGAAGTTCAAAAACTGTAGAGGATGACAGTGATTTTGATATTCCATCATTTTTAAGAGATAGAGACGATTTTTAGTATATTTAATATCCACAAATAATTTTGTGGATTTTATCATTTTTAAAATATTAAATTATATGATATTATTAGGTTGGTGATTATTATGATAAATATTAAAACGGATTCAAGAAAAGTTTGTGATGGAGATACTTTTGTCGCAATAAAAGGTCATACTGTAGATGGACATGATTATATAGAAAAAGCAATAGAAAATGGAGCAAAAAAAATAGTATGTGAACATGGTAATTATGATGTTGAAACAATTGTAGTAGAAAATTCTTTAAAATATTTAAGTGACTATTTGATAGAGAATTATAGCAAATGTTTTGAAGATATTAAATTTATAGGAATAACTGGTACAAACGGTAAAACTACCACTGCATATTTAACTAGTCAAATGTTAACATTACTAAATATTAATAATGCATATATTGGTACAATAGGGTATTATGTAAATAATAAATTTATTTTGGAATTACCAAATACAACTCCAGATATTTTACTTTTATATAATTTAATATTAGATGCAAAAGAAAAAGGTGTTAAGGTAATTGTTATGGAAGTAAGTTCTCATGCATTAAGTTTAGGAAGAATTGCTGGAATTAAATTAGATATAGCAGGATTTACTAATTTAACTGAAGATCATTTAGATTATCATAAAACTATGGAAAATTATTTAAATAGTAAATTATTGATATTAAATTATATGAAAGAAAATGGAGTAATGATATGTAATATAGATGATAAATATGGAATTAAATTTAAATATAAAAATTTTAAAACATTAGGTTTTATGAATAGTGATTATCATGTATTAGATTATAATTATACTAACTTAACAACAAACATAAATTTTTCTTACAATGGTTCTAATTATAAAGTTGAAACAAATCTATTGAATAAATTTAATATATATAATTACATAACAGCACTTGCTTTTGTAAATAATTTAGGAGTTAGTATTGAAGATATTATAAAAATAACTAAAGATGTATTTCCACCAAATGGAAGAAATGAAATTATCAAAGTAGGAAATAGTATTGCTGTTATTGATTATGCTCATACTCCAGATGCTGTAGAAAAAATAATTACTTCAACTTTAGAAAAGAAAACAGGTAAAGTTATAACTATAGTTGGTTGTGGTGGGGATAGAGATCCTAAAAAAAGACCAATTATGGGTAATATTGCAACAGAATTATCTGACTATGTAATTTTAACAAATGACAATCCTCGTACAGAAGATGAAAATAATATAATGAATGATATTGTAAAAGGTATAAATAAGAATAATTATGAAATAATATTTGATAGAAAAGAAGCAATAAAAAAAGGTTTGGATATGTTAAGTGATAATGATACTTTGTTAATTTTAGGTAAAGGTCATGAAGACTATCAAATAATTGGACATGAAAAACATCATTTAAGTGATAAAGAAGAAGTTTTAAAATATGTTGATACTATGAAGAAGTAATATACTTCTTTTTATTTTACACAAAAATGTAAAATAAAAATATTTTTGTTGATTTTTTATATTTCATGTTGTATTTTAAAACAACTTATTGTATTATTTATATAGACAGTGGTACATTGTGGAAGAAAGTGGGGGATAATATGTTGATGGGTGAGTATCATCATAATATTGATGAAAAAAGCAGACTTATTATTCCTAGTAAGTTCAGAAATGAACTTGGAGAAAAGTTTGTAATTACTCGTGGACTTGAAAAATGTTTATTTGTTTATTCATACAAAGAATGGGAAAATATAATAAATAAATTAAGTACATTACCATTTACAAAAAAAGCCTCACGTGACTTCACAAGATTTTTCTTATCTGGTGCTACTGAATGCGTACTCGACAAATCTGGAAGAGTATGCATAACCTCCCCACTAGTTCATTACGCCGGTTTGACAAAAGAATGTGTTATAATCGGCGCTAATGATCGTTTAGAAATATGGGATGAGGAATCTTGGAATAATTTCTTTACAACTAATGAAGAAAATTTTGCTAGTATAGCAG
>CAKORH010000159.1 GCA_934101235.1 uncultured Bacilli bacterium
TTATAGAACTTACTATTATGCTATCTATTATTGGACTTCTCAATTCTTCAATTAAATCGCTTGCCAAAGATGGATAATTTTTTCTAGGTTTATGCATAAAGCTTATATAAGGATTAAGCCCAACATATTCTATAGTCGTGTATATTTCATAAAATAATATTGTATAACCGAAACTTATAAGAGAATTAAACGGGTCTTTTGGCGGTCTTTTACTTCTATTTGTAAAATGAAATTCTTCAGGCAAAAAATAATTCAAACTTTTGAAATATAGTTTTGCGCAGTTTCCTTCATATCCAAAAATTTCAGTTTTATTAGAAGAAATATTTATCTTTTCAATATATTCTTTAAGTTTATAAATACTTTTAGATACAAAATCTATATTATATTTTTTATTATATTTATATAGTAAGATTCTGCAGTTTTTTATTTTAGAAGTAATAAAAATTTTTGATATATTCAAACAAAAATCTTTATTTTCGCTTAATAAAAATTGTCTTCTGTGTATTGTAGGATTTATATGCCTTTTGGAATCTAAAATTCCTAAAAATTTTCCATATTTAGAAAACCATATTAAAGATATATCTCTTTTGAGAAGTTCAAATATTATTTGAGAGCTTATTGATTTTTTGCCGTATATAACTATCTTTTTTATTTTTTCTATCGGGAATACTTTTGTATTTTGATATTTATCTTTTATAATAATAGTATTATATTTCTTTTCAAGTTTATAATACTTATTGGTCAAATATAAAATTGACATATTGCCTCCTAAAAAAATTATATATTTAACTTGACATTGTATAGTTTAACATATATAATAATTTTTATGAAAGATATTATTATTAAATCGACTTTGTCAAATATAGATTATATCATTAATTTTTTAAATATTGATAAAAATATATTTAGCGATTTAAAAAGCAAAATTCCAATTTTAAGCAATTATGATAATGAATTTTTGAATAATGTCTGTGAAAAATTAGATAAAATCATTTTAGATAAAGCTTATATATCCTTAAATGAAACAAATATAAAAGATTTTCGTTTAAAATCAATATTTACATTATTTAGAAATAATAATATAAACGAAGAATATTATTATCCTTTGAATATTAATAATGCAATAATTTATCCTAAATTGAAAAGCGAATTAGGAGAAAGCAATATTGATTTAGAAAAACTAAAAAGCGATTTAAACGATATTGATATTAATAATATTAATTCCTTCATTAAATATAATTAGAAATATAACTTCATATATTCCTTATTATTCCGATGGCAAATTATCTTATGATATATCTTTATACGATTATATAAAAATAAAATCTGCTATAGTTTCGTCTTTGTATAGTGATAAAAACGATTCAAATTTATATAATTTAAATGATAATGAAGAATATTTTGCATTATTATCTGCTGATATTTCTGGCATACAAAGATTTATTTATACAATTTCTTCTAAAGGAGCTTTAAAATCTTTAAGAGCAAGGTCATTTTATCTCGAAATAATGTTAGAGCATATTGTAGATGAGATTTTAGAAGAATTTAATTTATCTCGATTTAATTTGCTATATACTGGAGGCGGACATTTTTATATTATAATTCCTAATTTAGATAGTCTTTCTAAAATTATAAAAGATATTAAAGATAAAATTAACGATTGGTTTATTAGAGAATTTTCTATAGACCTTTATATCGCTATGGATTTTCAAAAATTTTCTTTTAATGATTTAAAAAATACAAAAAATATATTTAAATCTTTATCTCAAAAACTTTCAAATGATAAACAAAGAAGGTATAATACAGAGCAGTTAAAAACTATTTTAATGCCATTGGAAAATAAATCCAATTTTGAATGCTCTATATGTCATACCTCTTCTAAAAATACTAAAGAAAGAGATAATAATTTGGGTTATGTTTGCGATATATGTTATAATCTATATAAAGCGGGAAAATATTTGGCAAACGAAAAAGATAATATTTTTATAGTTGATAATAAAAATAATTTAGATAAAGAATCTATTGTAAAATTGCCTTCTATACATAAAGATAGCGAAAGGTATTTATATTTCGGAGATAATTTTGATAATATTATTAGAATTTATTCAAAAAATAATTTAACAAATAAAAATATTAGTTTATATATGGGAAATTATAATTTTAGAAAAGAATCCGATTTAATTAGTTTTGAAGATTTGCTTAACGAGGCTAAAGGAATAAAAAGAATAGGAGTTTTAAGATGCGATGTTGATAATTTAGGACAGGCTTTTATAAACGGCTTCGGCGAATATTCCGATATTTTCAGAACTTCGTCTCTTTCTAGGCATCTTAGTTTATTTTTTAAATATTATATAAATTTTATTTGCAAAAGTAATGTCGGATTTAATAATTTCAATTTATATAATAATGAAATTTATTTTAATAAAGATAAAAAAATTGTTATAGTATATTCTGGAGGCGATGATGTCTTTTTAGTTGGATATTGGCTTGATG
>CAKORH010000160.1 GCA_934101235.1 uncultured Bacilli bacterium
GTTTGGTAGGGCTATAAAGGAAAAACATAAATAAATTAGGAGTTAAAAATGAATAGATTTAAAAATCTTGCAAAAAATACATTAATTATAACAATTGGACGAGTATCAACACAATTAATTACATTTTTATTATTACCTCTATATACAGCAATGCTTTCAACAAAAGAATATGGAACGGTGGATTTTATAACAACTTTAGTTCAACTATTTATTCCAGTGGTTTCAATTATGATTGATCAGGGGGTTTTTAGATATTTATTAAGTTGTAAAACAGAAAATGATTGTAAAAAAAATATTTCAACAGCATTTATTATATTATTAATTTCAAATTTAATAACCTCTGTTTTATTTGCTATTATTTCATTATTCTATTTTAATAAATATTCGATTTGGGTTTTGTTGATTCTCATTGTAACATCATTTAGTAATTTCTTTTTACAAATTTCCAGAGGATTGAAAAGAACATCTGATTATGCATTTGGTAGTTTTGTTTGTTCTAGTACAACAATTCTCTTAAATGTTTTATTTATTGTTGCTTTGAAAATGGGTGCAGTTGGAATGATTGCATCGATATTTTTAGGAAATCTTTTATGTAACATATTTTTATATTTTAAACTTAAAATGTATAAATACATAAATATTCGTGATTTCAATGCAGAAATTGCTAGAAATCAATTGAAATATTCAATGCCATTGATTCCAAATCAATTGTCGTTGTGGATTATGAATAGTTCTGATAGACTAATTGTTTCTTGGTTCTTGGGAATGTCTACCAATGGTATATTAGCTATATCTCATAAATTTCCATCTATATTTATGACATTTTATAATATTTTTCAATTGGCGTGGCATGAAACAGGTACTATACATTATGATGATAAAGATCGTGACGATTTTTTTTCAAAGATGTTTGATAGTATTGTTTCAATATTTACAATATTATGTTGTGGCATTATAGCTGTATTACCATTAGTTTTTAATATTTTAATTAATGAAAAATTTTCCGAAGCATATTATAATGTTCCAATATATATGATTGCTTTTTTATTTAATGTTGTGATTGGATTTTTGGGTGTAATTTATGTTGCAACAAAAAAAACATCGGAAATTGCCAAAACAACAATAATTGCAGCTGTAATAAATGCCTTAGTCAATGTTTTATTAGTGAATAAAATAGGACTATATGCTGCTTCTATTTCAACATTTCTTGGCTATTTAATAACGATGATTTATAGAATAAATGATTCGAAGAAATATTTGAATATTAAATTTAATATAAAAAAAATATTTATGATGATATTAATTTTAATCTTTTATACAGGAATATATTATTTTAATAACAGAATGTTATCAATAATAGGGTTAATATTGTTTATACCATTAATTATATTTACTAACAAAGATTTAATTTTAAGTATATCTAGAATGTTAAAAGAAAAGGAGAATAAAATTGAAAAATAAAAAAAATATAATAATTCTTTTTTTTGCTATTGTTTGTTTTTTCTTATTTGTTTTTTATCAAACGTATAATAATGCTATTTTGATTGAAAAGAAATACTCAAAATCAGAAATAAAAGATGTAGTACCAAGTAAAACAATATTTTTTGAAGATTTTGGATTAGATAATATAACATGTACTGGCTTAACATATGATACATATGATAATTCCTTTTGGATTGCTGATTACGGGCAAATGAATGATATTTCAGATAAAAAGCCAAGAATAATAGAGGTGGATAAAGAATTTAATAAAGTTATTAATATAATTAATCTTGAAAAAATTAATTCAAATGATTTTAATTTACAAGGTATTACATATGATGATAATACTAATAGTCTTATTTTGGCAACAGGTAATTATATATATAATATAGATAAAAAAGGAAATATTATTGAAAAGATAGATTTGGGTATATATAAAAAATATTCGGCAAATGGTATTTCTTATGATACGAAAAACGATACTATTTGGGCATTAATGTATTCAAAATATCTCTTACATTATGATAAAAAAGGAAATTTATTGAATAAAATAAAATTTAATTATAAAGATCAAGATCATATTTATATTGAAAATAATACTTTATATGTATCTGTTGGTGCTGACTATAATGGAAATAATAATTTTATTTTAAAATATGATTTAGAACAGAGAAAAGTAATTAATGTTTATAGGGTTGAAAAATCATTTGCGATAGAAGGAATATACTTGCTAAATAATGAATTATATGTGGTAAATGATGGATATTTTCATTCTGCAAAGATAAAAAAGAGCTATATTAATGTTTATAATTTTTAATTATAATATTAAAATATAATTATTTAAAAATTAATATTTTAACAATTAACTTATTTTAAAATAAGTTGTGTTAAACTTAATGACTGATTGATAAAATTGTAGTATACTTATAGTAGCCAAACAAAAGATAAAGAAAG
>CAKORH010000161.1 GCA_934101235.1 uncultured Bacilli bacterium
CTACCGTCTCCATATATAAGTCTTAAGTTTGCTGTAGTTACACTTATACTTTTTTCATTAGTATTACCTTGTATTCTTGTTAAAAAGTATGCATATGTTAATCCTATTAAGGCAAGTAATACTATAAATATACCTACAATACTTACTATAATTTTTTGTCTTTTATCCATAATAATCTCCTTCTATCTTACGTATATTATTTTAACAATTAATGAGTTTTATGTAAACTAATAATTAAAAAGTTATATAAATTAATGTGTTTATATAACTTTAATATTTTATCTAATTTCTGGCATTTCTATTTTTGTATCTATTGTATCCTCTAATAATTTTGGATTATTAAATATATATTCTAAATATTTAACTGATTTTGCAAAATAATAACCATCTGCTATTCTTTCATCTAAGTTTATACCAAATTCACACAAAGATCTAATTTCTTTTTTACCATCTATTAAAACTTCTTCATCTTTTATTTCACCAATTGTAATAATACCTGAACATGTACCAAAATCACATAAATGATGATATACTGTACCACATTTAATACTACCTAAGTTTGATACTATAACACTACTATAATATAAGTTATCTTCAATTAAGCTTTTTGGTAAAATACCCCATTTGTCAAATAATTTAAGTATTCCTACTAGTGGAACTCTAACTATATTTGGTAATTTACCAAATATGTTTATTGCTTTATTTGCTCCATTCTCTTCATAGTTATTATTTTTATTTCTTATATTATTTATTTTAGATTTTATTTTTTCACTTATTGTATATAAATTATCTTTTGGCTCTATTGGAATTAAAACCATTACTTCTTTACTATAGTCTTCAAAATATACTTTCGCAACAAATGATATTACAATATCTCTATGTTTATATATATGTCTATTTCTAATATAATAATTTAATTTTTCTCTATTATAAAATATTTTACCTAATGCAGTTACCATTGCATAAAAGTATGTAATATCATTATTTTTCTTTTTAACATTTTCTAAGTATTTTTTTAAATTAGTAAAATCCATTTTATGATTTAAGTAAACATTACTCTCTACTCTTTTAGGTAGTAAATCCATCATTATTTGTGTCATACCATTTGCTTTTATTTTCTTATCTTTCATTTCTTACACATCCCAACTATACTAAGTTTAACATAAAATATATAAATGGCAAAGAATTTTAATAAAAAAAATTAACTAGTTAATACTAGTTAATCTTGACTAATAATGTATGGATTAGATTGTGTGCCATCTCCACTATCAATCTTAATATTAGCAATTAAGGAGATTACTGGTCTAAAACCAGTTAAGCTACTATTTACTATGCGTTGTTCACTTAAACTTCCATTATAATAAACAACATATACAGCATCAGTTTTGGGAGCAAATTCACTAGGAGTTAATGTCCAAAATCTCATTAATTCTTCGTACTGATAATTATTTATCAAGTAATTGGTTGCTTTTATATCCGTTTTGCCCCCTGCATATATCACTTCATCAGCGGTTATTGTTCCAATATACATATCTGTATTATCAATAAATTTTGTCATATTTGTTCCATTACATTTAAGTGTTGGTTCTTTTGTTGTTTTTCCTTTTAATCGAACATACGAATCATAAAAGAATTTAGTATTAGATGTATAAGCGTTGTATTTATCATCTTTTGAAAATAGTGTTGTACCAATTTTGTCATTATAAGCCAAATCATCTAAGCACCAACCTTCATTTTTTAAATTGTTTAAATATTGATTTAATTTATTATTTTGAAATGCTTTTAAACTATTAGCTATAGAATTATTAATTGTTGAATTTAAATAGTTTATATATGCTATATCTGAAGATGGCTCTAATGCTAAAAAATTAATATTATTTTTGGATTTGTCACTATTATTAGAATTTAATTCTATATTACTTAATTCAGTTACATAACCAAATGTTCCTATTCCTATATTCCAATTACCAGTGTAATTATTACTTTCACAAGTAGTGTTTTGATCTTCTAATATAAGTTTTATGCTTTCATCTCCAGCAATTCTAACCACTCTCCAACACATATCAGCAAAATTTACGTAATTATCTGTTACATTTCCTCTAAAATAATATGAATTGCCATAATCATCTTCTGTTAAACTTAATGTTCTTTCATTCTCTCCATTTATCTCTTCGGCAGGTTTTGTTAATGGTGTTTCACTATAAACTGTTCTTCCTTCTCCACCTAATTTTGCACTATTTATAATTGCATCTTTTAGCATAATTTTATCATTGCTTATTTTTGTTGCATCAATTGTTACAGTATCGCCTGTTATTGTTATATTAGCATTTGCAATATTTTTATTATCATTATATGTTATATTTGACCCTGATGCTGATGGTTCTCCTTTTGATACATTTAATGTTGTTTGTTTTGTTTCACTATTAT
>CAKORH010000162.1 GCA_934101235.1 uncultured Bacilli bacterium
AATTAACTCAAGAAAAATATACTTGCTTTACTAAAATTTTACGAAGAAAAAAATACTTGCTTTAAGTATTTCTATTTTAATTCAAAAGATATATTAAAATCTCCATTATTATAACTTATATTAGCAACTGAACCATTTATTATACTAATATGAGGATAGATATGTCCTATATCAACTTCTTTAATAACTGGTATATCTTTAAATATTTTTTCTAATGCTAAATCATAACTAATATCAAGTTCCTTACAATAAGAAGTCTTTTTACCTACTAATACTGCTTTTACATTAGTAAAATAATTTAAATGTTTCATTCTAAGTAGTGTTCTATAAAAATTATTACTATCCATTGCAAATATATCAAAATACCAAATAATGCCATCACTAGAATATTTATTAATAAAATTATTGGTTTTATCATATGGCATACCTATAATATCAGAAATACAGTCTATTGTGCCACCAATTATTCTTCCTGTTACATTAATATTATTTTTATTAGATAGATATTTATTTTCTTTAGTTAACATCATTACATCTGTTTCTTTTACTTCTTCATATTTTTCATAATCTTTTTGGATAATATCTTTACCATTAATAATAGCAAGTAAATTTATTAAACTAGAATCATTTAATATTCTTGCTATATTAATATAATTATATGAAGTAATAGTAGCGACATCAGCTCCTGTAGTAGTTAAATATGTAATAATTGTACCATCTGAAAAACCTATTATATATTTAGGATATTTATTTAATAATTCATAATCAATATATGGAGCAATTTCTATAGCAAAGTCTCCCCCACTAGCACAAAAAATTACATCAACTTCATCATCTGTTAATAGTGAATTTAATTCTTTTATTCTTATTTCTGGAGTATTACTAACTATATTATCATTTATTACACTTTCTGTAAATTTTATTTTATACCCCATTTTTTCTAATTCTCTTGTTACTATATTACTCTTTTCTATTCTGTCACCAATACCAGAACTTGGCGCAAAAACTCCAATTGTTTTTATTTTTTTATTTTTATCTTGATATTTCATTTTACCACCAATATAATCATACCATAAAATATATAAAAATAATACCTAGAATTGACTAGGTATTAAAATTAATATAAACTATCAGTCCATAATTTTATATCTGAAGTAGATACACTAGAACTAAATCTGTGTCCTTCTTGCCAATTACCACCGTTTGAAATATCTTCAAGTAATTTTCCACTTTGTCCTAGACCACTTGATGCTGAAGTACAAAATGGTATAACTGTCTTTTCAGCAAAATCATTATCTTTAACAAAATTATCTACAGGCCACGCTGCAATTCCCATATTTAACGGATAAATAAATATATAATCCAATACTATATTAGTAATTGCTCCTGATATTTGAGAAATAGTAGATAACATTGTTTTACCAGTTGCTTGTAAGAATCTCTCATAAACAGTATAACCAATAGAACCAAGTGATAAACAAGTACATATTTTTAAGTATATTGTTCCCATTTCAATAATTTCTTTATCACTTGTAAATAAAGAAATAAACCATTTGGAACCAAATAATCCAAATAATAAGAACACAATATAAATGCAGATGCTTAAAAATATTCCATTACCCGCTATCTTATTTACTTTCTCTTTATCATTTTCTCCTAAACTTTTAGAAAGTATTGCATTTAACCCAACACCTGTTCCAACACCAATAGCAATAATCATTATTTGAATTGGAAAAGCATAAGTTAATGTCTGATTTGCAATAGCACCTTTTACTCCCATATTAGCAACAAAAATATTATCAATAACATTATATAATGCCTGTAAAACCATAGATATAATCATTGGTAAACCCATTTTTAAAATAAGTTTATTCATTGGTGCTATTGCCATTTTATTTTGTCTTTCTTCTTTCATAATATCCTCCCATCTTGACGAGAAAAAAGAGGCAAAATCCAAAAACTGGATTTACGCCTCTTTTTTGAAAGCTACTCGTTTTATATATAGATTATACTCTTTTTTTAAATTTTTTTCAAACAAAAATTTATGAAAAAAAGTAAATTTTTAATAAATTGGTATTAATATATTATTAATTTCTCATTATTTTGATTATAAAAAAACACCCAGAATAATCTAGGTATTAAAATCCTGCAAATAATTTTTTTAGATTTCTATAATAAACAGTAAATAAACCTGCTTTTTCTACATCATCTTTTACTGTAGCGCTTATTACGTTTATTACTTTATTATTTTCTACTATTTCAATTTTACCAACGATATCACCTTTTTTTACTGGTGAAGTAATATTATCTAGTTTTAATTTATAAATAACATTTCTTTTTTCTTTATTATTGTTATTTAATATTTTTACATCTTCAGTTGGTACGATTTGTACTTTTTCTTCTTTTCCAAG
>CAKORH010000163.1 GCA_934101235.1 uncultured Bacilli bacterium
AATTCAACAATGGCTCACCTCCATACCAGACAACACTTAATCTCTTCAGATTTGAATTGGATTTTACAAAACGAACAATTGCATCTTCAGTCTGTTCCGACATCGCAATATTTGGACGATCTTGCTCATAACAATATATACATCCGAAATTACATCCTCGGGTTGGCAAAATGGTAAGTGCCATATCCGATGAATTATATCTGTTTTTGAGTATGTCAGCTAGATAAACATTTAAATCATCTTCTTGATTCTCCACAATTATACGTGCTTTAAGCAAGAAGTTACTATTGCTGAAATCCTTGTAACTATCCGGATGTTCTTTAAGTTCCAACCACGTATTTATGTCATCCTCCAATATTCTGATGAATGCCAATGATATTGTATTGAACAACAGGTATCCATACTTACCGGATTTTGATAGGATATTATATTTTGACCAAAACATTTCTTATACTTTTAATTATCTGATAATACGGAATGAGGGCGACCTTTGCAGGCCACCCTCATCCCTTTCTGGTTAAAGGCTGAGGTCACCCCAACACATGTCACATGGTCCACTCTCGCAGAAATTGCTGTAACCAAATACAGAATTAGCATCTTGAGCAGCTGCTACAACTTGAAAATTAATAGCTTTCATATCATACAGATATTAAATTCTTCCTACTCGTTTAAGGCTTTTCGGATTCCGCCTATACTTAATTTTAATTACTTATTTCAGAACAGCATATAAAATTGAACCTATTAATACTAGTAATCCAATAATACCTTTACCTCGTTCAGAGTGATATTCTTTAGTTCCATCTTCATAGAAATCTATTCTTATTTCAGGATTTATAATCCTAGCGATACAATAAATTCCATAGAACACTAAACCAACTATAATCCCAATACCAAAACCTGCATCCCAACCGAAATCTAAAAGCCAAGAAATAAACCCTCCTAAACATCCAATCATCAAGCACATCACAATCATCCCAATAAATTCAGGTATAATTCCGCTATGCCATAATATCGAAAGTATAATAAAACCACCTATTATATATAAGATCCATTCCATTATAATTTTAGTTTTAAATGTTTTAACTGCAATATTTGAGGATTATCAAAATCAATTAATGAGGGATTGTCTGGAGTTAATAATCGCTCTGCAATATCATTCTCTTTTAGAATAAGTCCATTGACAGTTTTTAATTCATACTGATTTTGGTATTTATATATGACAAAGCCAGGACAACAATGCTTATTCCTAAATAGTAAAGCTCTTATTCCAGCAATGAAACCATCTTCTGTCGTTGTACGCCATACATAATGTGAGCAACTTTCTCTAAAAATACATTGCTTCCGTCTGGATGGTGGAATAACCCTCCAGTAAACCTGTATTATAAATAGAAGAATGTATTTCATTGATGGCTTACTTTTTCTTAAATATAGCTACGGCAACTGATGTATTGTAACCTGGTTTCGCTCCAATACCTAAGCATCCACTAGTTGGAGCTACAGATGTTTCGATACTACCCATACTGATAAATTCAAAACCATTAGCCAACTCCCCATCAATTAATGACTGTAATTGATTAACTGCTACTTGTGACGCATCCTTTTGGTTAAGGTTTGCATTAAAAGGAAGAACTTTGTATTCCATAATGATTAATTTAATTGGTTAATAAATATTTATTGTTCTGTACTACTATTTTTACTAAATAATGCCTTAAAGCCACTTCCTATAAGACTAAACAAACCTCCGATAAGAACAACTACAAGTTTAATTAGCATATTGAATATCCAACCAATAAGTTCAAATATCCATCCTAACATCACATCAATAATATCTCCGTCTTTAGCCATAATTAAATTATATTTATCTGTTTAACAATATCTTAATATAATTCTTAGGCAATTTCTCTTTGTGAGAGAGAATAATACCGAATATATTGTTTGAGAATAAGTAGCTTAGCTAAATGAGATGAATTTATTTGCTCAACATTTTGGTCTTATTCTAAAACTAATTAATTTTTAGTGTAACTTTTTTTAGCATAATTTGGTCTCATTTGCCGAAAAAAGTGTAATTTTGCAGAGGCAATCACTTCTCTCACAAAGAGATAAATACTCTCTCACAAAGAGACTTTTCATTCGCTCAACAATCCTTCACTTATAGAGATTTCAATATCATACTATTTGCTTTATCAATTGCCATCGTGTCCAATGATGCAAGATAGATGCGTGTGGTTGCTTCTGAATCGTGTCCCATTCCCTCGCTGATAACCGAAATAGGAACATTCTTGCTCTTGGCAATACTCGCCCAGGCGTGTCGGCTCACATACATCGTAAGCGGTACGGACAAACCCAATTGCTTCCCGATGACTTTTAGGCTACGGTTGATGTTGTGAGCCGTATAGATGTATTG
>CAKORH010000164.1 GCA_934101235.1 uncultured Bacilli bacterium
CATTAATTAGTGAAGGTGTACTTAAGAGTGATAAGTTGTATGATGAATATAATCAATTAAAAGTTCGATTACAACAAATTATAAATAGTGATTATAAACAATATTTTAAAGTTGGAGAGTTTATTTCTAAGGGTGAATATGTAAGAAATTTATTTGGAAATGCTCAAATTATTAATTTTAATTTAAATAATATAGATGAAAGATTTACTAAGAAACTTGCTAAAATATATTCTAAAATATTTTTTGATTTTGCAACATTTATTGAAGATAGAGGTAGTTATCCTATACATATTATTTTGGAAGAAGCACATAGATATGTACAAAATGATACTGATACTAGTATATTAGGTTATAATATATTTGATAGAATTACTAAAGAAGGTAGAAAATATGGTGTATTACTAGGTTTAATTAGTCAAAGACCTAGTGAATTATCTATAACTGCATTAAGTCAATGTTCTAATTTTATAATACTAAGAATGTTTTATCCAGATGATTTGAATATTATAAAATCTATAACTAGTAATTTAAATGAAAGTACTTATGATAAAGTTAAATCATTTTTACCGGGTAGTGCACTTGTATTTGGTACTTCATTTATGACACCTTTATTAATAAGATGTGATTTACCTAATCCTATGCCTGAAAGTACAAGTGTAAATATTAGTAATATTTGGTATAATTAATATAGATTTTAATCTATATTTTTTTATGAGGCAGTTTATGAATTGGAATAGTTTTTGTGATAAATTAATTAGAATTTTAAATGTTTATAAAAGAAGAATGAATTTTTCTTATAATGATAAAGAGTTTGTTTATTATTTGAATGATGTAAAACATATTTATACTAAGAAAGAGTATTTAGATTTAAAAAATAGATCTAGTAAATATGATTATGAAGATTTTTTAATTAAAAATGATAGTTATTATGAGATTGGTGTAAATATAAATGATAAGTTATTTAATAATAGGGAATACTATAAAGAAGTTATTTGTAGTAATTATGATAATAGTAATGAAGTTTCTTTTGATATTAAGGAATGTAGTGATGAATTAATTTATTATTTTATATTAAATTTTGATTTTGATAATATGCGTGTTATATCTTTTGATGTGTCTAAATTTTTTATTGTTTCTAAAAATGAATGTAACAAAGGGTTATTTTCTTTATTGAGACATTTAATTAGATTTCCAATTTGTATAAGAGTTATGTCTTTAAATAATATTGGTGTAGATAAGTTAGAAGATTATTTATATTCTTATATATATAATTTAAGTGTTAATGAACATATTATAATTAGAATAGTTAGTAATATAGTAAGTATAGTACCTAAACGTAAATATAAATTTGATACTATAATTTTAGATAGTAAAGATAATTTACCTAGTGTTATTTATAATAGGGATTTATTGTGTCAATTTAATATGGCTAATTCTAGTGATAATTCGTTTGTTAAGTATATTGCTTTTTATCATATAATTGAATATTTTTTTGAAAGTGTTTATGTTGATGATATGATAGAAAATATACAAGATAAAATTAAGAGTAATAGTTTTAGTGTTGATAATAAAAAAGATATTAATGATATTATAAAGTATGTTAATAATAAAAGAATATGTAATAGTGATAGATATACTTTTAATGAAAAAGAAGCTTTAGAATTAGTTTTACGTAAATATGTTAGTATTAATGATTTAAAACTTAGTTTGTTTAGTGAATGGGTTAATTTTAATAATGATGTTGTAAGTTTTTCTAATGGAGATATAATAGATTTTTCTTTAGATAATTTTTATAAGAGTTTATCTAATAGAATATATAAAACTAGAAATTCTTTAGTACATAATAAAAGCAATGAATTGAGTTATAAAAATCGTGGAGTATATGATTATATAAAGAATTTAAAGGAGTTAGATAATGAAGTTATATTATTAGAAAAAATATCTTTATTAATTATTCGTAATTCTGCTAAAAAAGTATAAATAAAAAAAGACTGCATTATGCAGCTTTTTCTGTAGTTTCAGTTTTCTTTTCAGCTTTTCTCATTGTTCTTGCTTCTCTAGCACTAATAATAACTTTTTCACCATTAATTGTGAATGTTTGTAAATTAGGATTACGACGTTTTTTAGTAGCATTTAATGCATGAGAACGAGTATTTCCGAATAAAGGTTTTTTAGTTGTAACTTTTGTTGCCATATTTGTCCCTCCTTAATAAGAATTCTAGTTGAGTTTATCATATAAAAAAGCAAAAGTCAAATAGAAATTATAGAATAAATAGTATATATATGATTAATTTATGATAATGTCTTATTAGTTAACTTGCGAAAATGTCTCAATATTATATAATATCCCACCGAGGTG
>CAKORH010000165.1 GCA_934101235.1 uncultured Bacilli bacterium
CTGGACAACTTTGTCCAAAATGTAGTAGTCTTTTAGTAGAAAAAGATGGTATAATTAAATGTAGTAAATGTGAATAGAAAGGTGATTATATGGAAAAAAACATTTTTACTAAAGTTTATATGTGGGTATTCATTGGATTAATGATTACATTTGGAAGTGGATACTTATTATCAACTAGCGAGGCAGCAATTAGAACCGTATTTGGTAGTGGCCTATACTGGCTAATATTTATAGGAGAACTTGCTATTGCTATAATATTACCATTAAGACTTAAGAATATGAGTAAAACTACATCTATTATATTATATATAGTTTATACGTTGCTTACTGGTTTAACTTTTGCAAGTATATTCTTAATGTATAAGATTTCTTCTATAATATATGTATTCTTAGTAGCAGCATTAACATTCTTAATATTTGCTATGATAGGAAGGTTTACTAAAATAGATTTATCTAATATAGGTATAATATTATTAATGGCTTTAATAGGAATACTAATATTAAGTATAATAAATATGTTTTTAGGTAATGAATCTTTAGATATGATGTTATGTGTATTAGGACTAATAGTATTCTTTATCTATACAGCATATGATATTCAAAAGATAAAACAAATGAATACATTAGGTATAGATGAAGATAAGTTAGCAATTTATGGAGCATTCCAATTATTCCTAGATTTTATAAATATCTTTATAAGATTATTACAATTAATGGGAAAAAACAAAGATTAAAAATATCATTTATTTGATATTTTTTCTTTTTTAAAAAATACTATTTACTATTTTTGATATTATGTGTTATACTAGAATAGTAATCATAGGAGGAATCGATATATGGCATTCGAAGGAATTAAAAAAGTATTTTTTGATGATAGTGAAAAAAAAGATAGTACTGTAGATGATTATTATACAGTTAGTAATAAACAATTAAAAGAAGAAGATGGAAAAAGTGGAAGTAAAATGATACTTGTTGAACCAAGAGCATATTCTGAAAGTCAACAAATAGCAGATTATTTAAAAAATAGAAATAGTGTTGTAGTAAATCTAAAACGTGTAACAAGTGATCAAGCAAAAAGATTAATTGACTTTTTAACAGGTACTATTTATGCTATAGGAGGAGATTTACAAAAGCTTGGCAATGGAATTTACTTATGTACTCCAAATAATATAAATGTACAAGGTAAAATGAGTGATGGTGAAGAAAAAGAAACAAAAAAGACTAAATACGAAAGTGAAATAGATTTCTAATAATAATTTAGGAGTGATTATATGGAAAAGTTTAATACTTCTTTCGCAGGTTATAAAAAAGAAGAAGTTAATAAGTTTTTAGATGACGTAATAAAACAAGTTGAATCAATGATCAATAATATGAAATCTAAAGATTTAGAAATTGAAAAGTTAAAATCTGAATTAGAGCATTATAAAAATTTGGAAAGTACATTCAATAGAGCGTTATTAGTAGCAGAAGATGCTGGTCAACAAATTAGAAATAGTGCTAGGAATGAATCTGTAACATTAATTGAAGATGCAAAAAGAAATGCAGATAGAATAATAAATAATGCATTAATTAAAGCAGAAAAGATAGATAGTGATGCAGAAAGATTAAGAAGAAATATAATCACATTCAAAAGAAGACTTAAAGATATATTAGAAACTCAAATGGATTTAGTAGATGATATAGATAAATTAGATATAGAAAAATAGATTGTTTTCTATTTTTTTTGTATTCTGCAAATTTTAAAAAATAAAACATTTGTTTACTTTATCTTTTCATTTTAAATATTTTTTGATAAACTATTAAATAGTGGTGATAGTGTATGAATTATATCAAAGGAAAATTTAAACAATCTATTTTCAAAAGTGATGCTGGATATAATGTTGGCTTATTTAAAATTAGTGAAACAAATGATCCAGAGATGGAAGTATTTATTAAAAAAACAGTAACTTTTACGGGATATTTTTCAGAACTAAATCAAGATGACACATACATATTTTATGGAACGCTTATATATCATGATAGATATGGATATCAGTATGCGGTTAGTACTTATGATAAAGTTATGCCTGAAGGGAAAGATGCTATAATAGAATTTTTAACTAGTTCTTTAATTAAGGGTTGTGGAGAAAAAACTGCAGAAAAAATAGTAGATATTTTAGGTGATAAAGCAATAGAAAAAATAAAAGATAATATAAATAATTTAGATTTAATACCAAGGTTATCAGAGCAAAAGAAACAAAGTATATATAAATCTATATTAAAGTATTATGAATCTAATGAAACTATAATTAAATTAAAAGAGTATGGTTTTACTATTAAAGATAGTATGAAATTAATTAATATATATGGTAATGGT
>CAKORH010000166.1 GCA_934101235.1 uncultured Bacilli bacterium
GCAGGTGTAGTTTAATGGTAGAGCTTCAGCCTTCCAAGCTGATAACGTGGGTTCGATTCCCATCACCTGCTCCAAATATTTTTGCCCGTTTAGCTCAGTCGGTAGAGCGCACGGCTGTTAACCGTTAGGTCGTAGGTTCGAGTCCTACAACGGGCGCCATTTTGATATTAAAGTCTTTGACAAATGTTCAAAGATTTTTTTATTGATATAAAATCAAACGTGATATAATTAATATAGAAAGAGTGATAATATGAAAAAGCCATTGGTATTATGTATTTTAGATGGATGTGGCTTAAGAGAAGAAACAAACGGTAATGCATTTAAAAATGCTAAAAAGCCAACTTTTGATTATTTAGTAAATAAATATCCACATACTATTTTAGAAGCATCAGGACAATTAGTCGGTTTGCCTAAAGGGCAAATGGGCAACAGTGAAGTAGGACATATGAATAGAGGTGCAGGAAGAATAGTTTATCAATCTCTAGAATTGATTAATCATTCAATAGAAACTAAAGAATTTTATAAAAATAAAAATATACTAAAAATAATGGATCATGTAAAAACAAATAATTCAAAACTACATATTATGGGTTTAATAAGTGATGGTGGGATACATTCACACATAAATCATTTATTAGCATTAGTTGATATGTGTAAAATAAACAATATTAATAATGTTTGTTTTCACTTGTTCACAGATGGTAGAGACACTGATATACATAGTGGTAAAAAATTTGTTAATACATTAGAAAGCAAAATAAACGAATTAAAATTAGGAAAAATTATAACAATATCTGGTAGATATTATGCTATGGATAGAGACAATAATTATGATAGATTAAAAAAAGCATATGATGCAATTGTATATGGTGTAGGAGATAAATATAATAGTGCAGAAGAAGTATTTAATTATTCTTATGAAAATAACATAACAGATGAATTTATCAATCCAAGTGTAATTAACGATGGTTTATTGAGTGATAATGACGGAATAATAGTGTTTAACTATAGACCAGATAGATTAAGAGAAATGTTTACTGCTATTACAAATCCAACAGAAGTAGATATGGATACAAAAATATATAATAATATTAAATTAGTATCAATGATGCCAATAACTGAAACTGTAAAAGGTATAGAAGCATTCAAAAATTTAGAATTAAATAATACACTAGGTAGTTATTTAGATAATTTAGGATTAAATCAACTAAGAATTGCTGAAACTGAAAAGTATGCTCATGTAACATATTTCTTTGATGGTGGAAAAGAAATACCATTAAAAAACTCAAAAAGAATACTAGTAAATTCACCTAAGGTAGCAACATATGATTTACTACCTGAAATGAGTGCTAAAGAAGTAACAGATAAATTATTGGGCGAATTAGATAAAGACTATCTAGATTTTGTAGTTTTAAATTATGCAAATGGAGATATGGTAGGTCATACAGGAAATTATGAAGCAGCAAAAAGAGCAGTAGAATTTTTAGATGAATGTTTAAAAAGATTATATGATAAAGTAAAAGAAAAAGATGGAACACTAATTGTAACTGCTGACCATGGTAACTGTGATGTAATGATTAATGAAGATGGAAGTCCTTGTACAACACATACTACAAATAAAGTTCCATTTATTATAACAAATGATAAAATCACACTAAAAGATAATGGTAAACTTGCAGATATAGCACCAACAATTTTAAATTTATTAAATATTCCTATTCCAACTGAAATAGATGGAAATAGTTTGATATCATCAACAAAATAAAAAAACTTATAGATAAGTAATCAACATATATCTATAAGTTTTTTATTTACTATTTTTAATATCAATTTCATTTAAGCATTTACTAAATTTAGTATATGCATTTTCAATTTTTTCTTCATCTGCTGTTTCTAAAATATACCAACCATTTTTAAATGAAGTTTCAAACAATGATGCTTGAGTTTTACTACTAGATAAAAAAGCATCTAAATATAATTTATAAATATTTTTATTACTAGCTTCATTTAGAGCAATCCCATAACTACTTACTAAATGTTTATAAGAAATTAATACATCATTTAAAATATCTTTATCATTCATTTCTTCATTACTACTAACTTTAACTTCTTTATTTTTTATAGATTCTCCCACAATATAACCTCCTATTCTAAAGAGTCTAAAAAAGAGTTATAACTATTAAGTAATTCTTTTTTAGCCTTTTCTAATTCTTTTTTAACACCCTCATCTTTAACTAAAGATAAATAATTATTAATTTTTTTAATTAAAGTAAAATTCCAATTTAACATATCTTCTATATATGATAAATATTTTGT
>CAKORH010000167.1 GCA_934101235.1 uncultured Bacilli bacterium
TTTTAGTGGGATAACCTTTATGGTTTTTAAATCCATACATAGGATATTCCTTATCTAAATCATACATCATTTTATCTCTAGTAACTTTTGCAATAACGCTTGCTGCTGCTATACTTTCACTTTTAGCATCTCCCTTAATTATACTAGTAGTAGGTATAGAAAGTTCTAATGGCATAGCATCAATTAAAATATGTTCAGGTTTAATATCTAAATTATTTATTGCTTCTTTCATTGCTAATTTAGTCGCTTCATAAATATTTACATCGTCTATGACTTTTTCATCCATCAAACCAATTCCAATACTTATTGCATCTCTTTTTATTATTTCATAAAATTTATCACGTTTTTTTTCACTTAACTTTTTAGAATCAGTTAAACCTTCTAATTTATAATTTTTTGGTAAAATTACTGCAGCTGCAACTACCGGTCCAATTAATGGCCCACGCCCTACTTCATCAACTCCAGCGATTAAATTAATGCCATTATTATATAATTCTTTTTCATATTTTAGTAAATCTATATCATTCATTTATTACTTCAACTCTATTCCATTATCAAGTAATTTTTTCATTACTTCTTCATTTTCTTTCCAACTACAAATTATTTTCATAGAACCATTATTAAATGGAAATAATTTTAATAATTTTTGTTTATCAATTCTATATGTATTAAAAAATTCATTACTAGTAATTTTTAGTGTTTTACGTCTAGTTATTTCATTTTTTCTTTGATTGATATTTCCAGTAGTTAGAAAAAACATAATTCTAGCATATAATAATTCTTTACTACATATTAAATCCTTAGTATGATTTAACATTATATTATCTCTATCACATACTAAAGTATTACTAACTACTATTTTTCCTAACAATAAATATTTTATCAAAACATCTCTTTTATCCATATGTAATAAAGAAGGAAAATTATATATCATTTTAGATATATCTTTTAAAGAATATCCTAATGATTTAAAAAATATAGTTTTCTCAATTAAGTTTTTTAAAAACATATTTTCATCTATTCTAATTCTTAAGTAACCATCTATTTTATCATAATACTTTTCCAATTCTTCATTATTATAATAATTAGTAATATTTAAATATTTTTCTAAATTATATATTGCAAATGATAATCTTCTTTTATATTCTTCCTCACTAATTTTCAAAGACATATTAATCCATCCTATCAAACGTAATTTTAGTTACATACTCATTTTTTATATCATTTAATATGTATTCACTTACTCTGGTATAATCTACTTCACCACCACTAATAATGGCCCCTATTTTTTTACCAATACTATCATAAGTAACACATAAATCTTCATCAATATAATCAATATTATATCTCATTTTTAATATATTTGGATAAAAATCATTTAATTTATTTAATATATGTACAGCAATTTCATCAGTATCTAATATCTCACTTCTAATAGCAGACATACTTGCTAAATTTAAAGCTACTTCTTGATTATCAAATTTTGGCCATAAAATTCCAGGAGTATCTAGTAATAATATATTACTATTAGTTTTTAACCAAACTAAATTCTTAGTTACACCTGGTTTATTACCAACATTAGCAACTTTTCTACCAACCATTTTATTTATTAATGTACTCTTACCAACATTAGGTATACCAACAACTAATGCCTTTATTTGTTTTTCTTTCATACCTTTATCAAATCTTTTATCATTAGTATCTTTCATTAGTGTATTGGTAATATTAATTATTTCGTCTACCGAATTATTAGTATTTAAATTTGCCTTAATTACTTTATATCCTTCATTTTCATAATATTTAACCCATTTTTCTGTTTCATCTTTATCACACAAATCATACTTAGTCATAATTAATATTCTAGGTTTATTTTTTATAGTTTTATCTATATCAACTATCTTACTAGAATAAGGTATTCTAGCATCAATTAGTTCATAAACCACATCAATTAATGGTAATAACTCTCCTATTTGTCTTTTTGTTTTTTGCATATGGCCTGGAAACCAGTTGATTACACTTTTATTAAACCCCTTATCATTATTTTCACTCATTTTTTTCACCTTCTTTATTGTTTCCTGATAATTTTATCTTTTCAGCATTATTAAGTATATCTAATTGATACTTTGCAATTTCATTTAATATTTCAAATCTCTCT
>CAKORH010000168.1 GCA_934101235.1 uncultured Bacilli bacterium
TGTAAAAGACGCTATTATGAAAGTTATTGGACATTTTATAGGTAATTAATTTTGATTAGTTAGATAACTTAATCGAAGTGAATAGATAGGACGCGTGATATAAAAAAAGTAGATTTATATTTATATATAGGGGTTTGGGGAGTATCCCCATTTGCATTAAGAGATAGTCGACGTAGGAGACGTTTCTAATCTCTTACCATTAAAAACATTTTTTGAGGCCTTAGAGCGTAGAAATTTTTAATTTCGTTAGCGTACTCAAAAAATAGAGCTTATGCGAGTTTTTATTGGAGCGAACTTGTTCGCAAAAAGGTAAAGTTTTGTTAATAAAAATTTTACCAATAACTGCTTACTACGACAAAAGCAGTTATGGTGTCAGGTGTCAAAATAAAGAAAGGTTAATTTTATGAATTGGAAATATGTTAAAAGATGTGTAATATCTATGTTAAATGCTGATTACACAATAGATAATAAAATAGATTATATAATTAGTATATTAAGTATTTATAGGGATAGACGATATGGCAAAAGAAGATAATATGCGTAGTAAGGTGTTTTTGTTACTTTTATATCCAGATGAGGATGTAACTCATGCAAAAGCACTAGAATATATAAAAGCAAATTATGATTATGCAGCTATATGTCAAGATAAAGATACATACTTAGAAGATACAACTATAAATGATGTTCTTCATAAAGAGGGAGAATTAAAAAAAGCCCACTATCACGTGGTTGTTAGATTTAAAAATGCTAGATGGTTAACTGCAATTGCAAAAGATCTTGATATATCTGAAAATTATATTAGAGTATCACATAATTTTGTTAGATCGTTGTTGTATTTAGTTCATTATTATGAACCAGATAAATATCAATATAATCCTAATGAAGTGTTTGGAACATTAAAGCAAAGATTTAAAGAGGCCTATTCTTCAGAGGGTAAAAGCGAATCGGAAAAAGTAATGGATATATTTGCAGAAATTGATAAATGTGAATTTAAGGTTGATTTTCAAGTGTTTGTAAAGCATATTGCTAGTATTGGTTATTGGGATGTATTGCGTAGATCTAGTTCATTGATATTGCGATATTTAGATTTACATAATTCGAATTATAATGTATAATTAAATCAAGGTAGGTGTTGCAAAAAGTCAGAAAATATGTATAATACTCACTGAGGTGAGAGATATGAGCTTTTTAGAAGCTTATGAGGAATTTAAAATATATGCTTCAAAACGGCATAAGAAACAAAGTTTTGAATGTTTAGTCTATAATTTTAATGCTAATATTTTAAGTTATTTTAAAGATTATGCGTTAGAAGATATTACAACTATTAATATTATGAAATGGCAAGATTTTATTTTAAACAAAAATTTTTGTAATAATCATAATAAGAATTTATTTGCAATGTTGAAAACATTTTTGCAATTTTGTTCTAAATTTTATGGTTTTGATTATTCTATTATGGATGATGTACCTAAATTTTCTTTAAAAATTGAGGAAAGAAAAACGGATTTTTATACATTGAATGAATTTAATCAGTTTATAAGATATGTTAATAATAATGTTTATAAGCAATTCTTTAATTTTATGTTCTATTGTGGTACACGACCAGGCGAGGCTATGGCCTTACGATTTAGTGATTTACAAGGAGAATTTATTAGAATTAATAAATCTATTGATGAACATGGAAAAAGAGAGATCGGAACGCCAAAGACAATGTCTAGTAATAGAGTTATAAAAATTGATAATAAATTAAAAAAAGATTTGTTGTTATTACATGTTTATTATATAGAGAAATATCAAGACAATACATTTGATTATTTTATATTTGGTGGTAAAAAGCCTTTGGCTCCAACAACGATAAATAGGTATAAAAAAGATGCTTGTTTAAAAGCTAATATGCGAGCTATTACATTACATCAGTTTAGGCATAGCCATGCAACTTTATTGTTTAATTTAGGTATTGATATTCATATTATTCAAATAAGATTAGGACATAGCAAGCCAAGTACTACAATTGATGTATATACTCATAGTAATTTTGAACAAGAAAAAAGAGTGTGTAACACTCTTAATCGCTTGAGATTTAATTTTTTTGAATGTTTAGTCTATAATTTTAAAAATTTAATC
>CAKORH010000169.1 GCA_934101235.1 uncultured Bacilli bacterium
ACATTATTAAAAAAAGAAAAAAATACTGGTGCTAGATTAGGTAAGATTAAAACTAATTATGGAGAGTATGATACTCCTATGTTTATGCCTGTTGGTACTCAAGCAACTGTTAAAACATTAAGTCCTGAAGAAATAAAAGATATGCATGCTGGTATAATTTTATCTAATACATATCATTTATGGTTAAGACCTGGAGAGGATGTAGTTTCTCTTGCTGGTGGATTACATAAATTTATGAATTATGATGGACCTATTCTTACAGACAGTGGTGGTTTTCAAGTATTTAGTTTAGCAAAACCTAAAGATATTACTGAAGAAGGTGTAAGATTTAAAAATCATTTAAATGGAGATGAACTTTTTTTAACGCCAGAGAAAAGTATTCAAATACAAAATAAATTAGATAGTGATATTGCAATGAGTTTTGATGAATGTATTGGTTGGCCTGCTACTTATGATTATTGTAAAAATAGTGTAGAGAGAACTTTACGTTGGGCAAAGCGTGGTAAAGATGCATTTAATAATGATATGCAAAGTTTATTTGGAATAGTTCAAGGTGGAGAATATGCTGATTTAAGACGTCATTGTGCAGAAGAATTAGTTAAAATGAATTTTGATGGTTATAGTATTGGTGGAACTAGTGTAGGAGAAGATAAACCTACTATGTATAAGATGGTTAGTATGTCCACAGAATATTTGCCAGAAAATAAAGTTAGATACTTGATGGGTGTTGGAGATCCAATTGACATTATAGAAAATGTTATGCGTGGTATAGATATATTTGATTGTGTAAGTCCAACTCGTTTGGCTAGACATGGGCATGCCTATACTAAATATGGTAAAATTAATTTGAAAAATTCTAAATATAAGACGGACTTTACTCCTATTGATGATAATTGTGATTGTTATGCTTGTAAAAATTATACAAAAGCATATATAAAACATTTGATAAATGCTAATGAAACTTTTGGAGCTAGATTATTATCTATACATAATATTAGATATTTAATTAAGTTAACTGAAGATTTAAGAGAAGCAATAAAGAATGATAATATAGAAGAATATAAAGAGGAATTTGTGAGAAATTATTATGGTAAAGAAAGTAAGTAGTATAATAGCAATAATTTTAGTTTTGGTTATTATTGGATTAACAATATATAAAATAAATAATAGGCATGAAAATAAATTATATGATGTATTATATTCTAAAATAGAATATGCATCTAATAAGTGTTATTTAGATAAAAAGTGTGATAAAAGTTTTACTCTTAAAGAATTATATGATTTTGGATATTTAGAAGTTTTATATGATCCAATAAGTAAAGAAGAAATAAATAATAATTTAAAAATAGATATTAAAGATGATAAAGTAAATATAGAAGGTAGACGTTGACTATCTTTTTTATTGATTTTTTTTAATTTTTTGATAAAATATACGGTAAATTTAAGAAATTTGCAGAAAAAAAAAGGAAATTTGATAGTTCTTACAATAATTTAATATTGGAGGGTGGTTATGACTAGTTTATCTAATGAAGAAATTAATAAAATTAGAAATAGCGTTAATATTGTTGATGTCGTTAGAAACTATGTCAACCTAGAAAAACGTGGTAAGAATTATTTTGGAATATGTCCATTTCATGATGATCATAATCCTAGTATGTCTGTAAGTGAAGATAAACAAATATTTACATGTTTTGTTTGTGGTACTAGTGGAAATGTATTTTCTTTTATTCAAAATTATGAAAATATTTCATTTTTGGAAGCAGTTAATAGAATTGCTAGTATGTCTGGTATTTCATTATCACGTAATATTAATGTAGTAAAAAAATATGATAAAGAATATAAGATATATGATTTAGCATTAAAATATTATAAAAATA
Source organism: uncultured Bacilli bacterium (assembly GCA_934101235.1). Lineage (GTDB taxonomy): Bacteria > Bacillota_I > Bacilli_A > RF39 > UBA660 > UMGS1124. Next base: position 1,878 of record CAKORH010000169.1, read on the forward strand.
ATATTAAGAGTGAGTATGGTATTAATGCTAGAAAGTATCTTAATGATAGAAATATAAGTGAAGATATTATAAATGAGTTTGATATTGGAGTTTCTTTAAATGATAATGCATTAAGTAAATTATTAATAAGTAAAAAATATGATGAAAAGATGTTAATAGATATTGGATTATCTAATAAGAATGAAGATAGAATATATGATGTTTTTAGAAATAGAATTATGTTTCCTATACATAATAG
>CAKORH010000170.1 GCA_934101235.1 uncultured Bacilli bacterium
AACTATAGATCGTAGATTAAATCCAGATAAATACAAAAAAGAAAAGAAAGTTAGAATTTATAAATCTATATTAGATCCATATAAAAATATAATTGATGAAAAAATTGAAAATAATAATATACCAGCTACTGGAGTTTATTTTCTTCTTAAAAATAAGTATGGATATAAAGGAAAATATGGAATTGTTAGAAATTATGTTTCAAGTAAGAAGAAAGGTATAATAACTAATTTAACTATTAGATTTGAAACTATAAAAGGTTATCAATCACAAGTCGATTGGAAAGAAAAACTAAAATTACATGATATAAATGGTAATGAATATATAGTAAGTATATTTTTAATAGTATTAGGTAATTCAAGATATAAATATATAGAACTTACTTTTAATCAAGCACAACCAACATTATTTAGATGTTTAATTAATTCATTTAAATATTTTGGTGGAAGAACTGAAGAAATCCTATTTGATAATATGAAGACAATAGTAGATCAAGTAAAAAGTAATTTTACTGATGTAGTTATTAATTCAAAAGCAATGCAGTTTTCAAAAGATGCAGGATTTAAGATAATAACTTGTCGACCATATCGACCAAGAACCAAAGGTAAAGTTGAAACATTAGCTAAAATAATGAATCGATTAAAAGCTTACGATAATGAATTTAATAACAAAGGAGATTTAGAACAAATAGTAAAACAATTAAATTACGAACTAAATTATGAAGAAAAATCACAAGCAACAAATGAAGTACCTAGAATATTATTTGAAAAAGAAAAAGAATATCTAATTCCCGTAAATTGTGAAATCCTAGAAAACTATTGTCTTCCAGAAAAGACATATAAAGTTTCAAATGAATCAATGATTTCATATCATGGAATTAAATATTCTGTACCAATACAGTATGTTGGAAAACAACTAACTGTAATAGATGAGGATAACGTTATCCACTTATATTATAACAAAAAATTAATATACACGTACAAAAAAAATACAAATTTTAAATATAACTATAAAGAAAAAGATTATATTGATATATTAAAACATAGTAGTTTCAATACAAAAACAGAAGATGAAATTAATGAATATATAGAGAAAAATTTATATTCATTAGATGGAATATATATTGATAAAGGAGATAAAAATAATGAGTGAAGAATTAAATAAAAGTTTAGATATATTAGAATTAGAAAGAATAAAAGAAATATTACCAGACTATATTCATAAAAATGTTAAAGATATGCCACCTCTTACAGAAAGTTTAAATTACTTGTTTAAAGAAGAAATAGATTATAAAGATTCAAGAGCAGCAGAAGGAATAATAAAAGCATCTAATTTTCCATTTAGAAAAACATTAAAAGACTATGATTTTTCATTTCAACCATCAGTTAATGAAAATCAAATTAGAGAATTAAGTAACTTAAGTTTTATAGAACAACATGAAAATATAGTATTTATAGGTAATCCTGGAGTAGGAAAAACACATTTAGCTGTTGCATTAGGAATAGAAGCAGCAAGACATAGAAATAGTGTTTATTTTATTACTTGTCATAACTTAATGTTAAAATTAAATAAAGCACAAAAGGAAAATAGATTAGATAAACAATTACAGCATTTAGCTCAATATAAAGTTTTAATAATAGATGAAATAGGATATTTACCAGTAGATCATCAAGGATCAAATTTACTATTTCAATTAATAGCAAAAAGATATATGAATAAATCAACAATAGTAACAACAAATATGCCTTTTTCAAGATGGGGAGAAGTATTTAGTGATAATACACTAGCATGTGCATTACTTGATAGATTACTTCATTATTCACACATAATAAGAATTACAGGTAACTCCTATAGAATAAAAGATAAAATAGTAGAAACGGATTCAAGAACAAATGAATATAATGAATAAAATTCTTTGTTTCTTTCTTATAAGAAAGAAAGCCCATCGGCGAGATGGACCATATCTTCACTTGCTGGTTTCTTATTTTCCTTCTTTTTCATAAAAGAAGGAAAGCCACCGGCAGGTATAAAACTATAAGATTTTAACTTTGACATTTTTTTAGGTTTTGACCTTGACATTTACA
>CAKORH010000171.1 GCA_934101235.1 uncultured Bacilli bacterium
ATATTGTTATGGGTTTCCATAAACTATTAACATTATAACATATATGGCGATAAATTGCAATAGTTTGAGAGGTTGTTTAATTGTTGTTTATGAATAAGTAGATTGTAAAAGTAAAATAAACTTAAATATATAAATAATATATTTAAGTTTTACACTACCATAAATGTAAGACTTATATAAACTTTGTCAATGAAAGAAATGTATAAATAGCGAAGCGTTTTATGCCATTTCTGTAATTGACAAAACTTTTTATTTTATAATTTTGTGTGGGTGTTAATCACATAATTTGGGATTAACGCCTTATTCGACAAAAAAATGTTATAATTAATATAGCAAGTGTTTCTGAAGAAATGGAGTTATATATGAATAAAAAACATGTTACACATCTTTCTTTAGAAGATAGAAAAAATATTGAACTTGGAATTATTGATGGTCTTTCAAAATCTCAAATTGCAAGAAAAATTAATCGTACTCCAGTTACAGTATCTAATGAAATTATTAAACACAGAAAGATAAAGCCTAGAAATACATTTAATATGGACAGTATTTGTATACATTTAAAAGAATGCCGTAGATGTATAAAAAAATGTGAAAGATATCAAGAACCTTTTTGTTCACGTAGAGACCGAAATATTGGTGCATGTAATAATTGTCCTAATATTAAGCAATGTAAATTAGATAAATATTTCTATTATGCTAATAAAGCAAATGAACAATACTTATACACACTTGTAGATTCTCGTGTTGGTGTTAATTTAGATTATCCAGAATTAAAACAAATTGCCACCATTATGAAACCACTATTAGACAAAGGACAAACTATCTATCAAATACTTGAAAACCATAAAGAAATTACTCAATGTTCTAAAACATTATACACTTACATAGAAATGGGACTGTTTAAAGAATTTGGTATAGATAATTTTTCTTTAAAGAAAAAGGTTAGCAGAAGAATAAAATCAAAAAAATTAAAGAAAAGAAGACAGCCTGTCAATTATAAAGGACGAGAATATAAAGATTATTTAGAATATGTAAAATCTCATCCATTTGAACACACAACTGAAATGGATACAGTTTACAATAGTCAGTCTGGTCCATATATTCAAACATTTATATTTGAAAATACTGGTTTAATGATAGGTTTTCTGCATAATGAGAAAACTTCTGTATCAATGGCAAGCACATTAGATAAACTTCAAAAAATACTGGAAGATGATTATTATACTCATTTTTCTTTATTACTTACTGATAGAGGTTCAGAGTTTGAAAAATATGGTTTATTTGAAAACAATTATCAGACAGATGAAGCAAGAGGACATATATTCTATTGTGACCCACAAAGACCTGACCAAAAACCACATGTTGAAAATAATCATAATCTTGTTAGAGATATCTTACCAAACAAAAGAAATTTAGATAAATTAACTCAAGAAGATTTAGAGTTGATGTTTTCTCACATAAATTCAGTTCCTAGAGCTAGTTTGGGAGGAAGAACACCATATGAAGTATTTACATACTTTTATGGAGATGACGTACTAAAAAAACTAAATATACAAAAGATAGAAAAAGATATGGTTACCCTACAACCATACCTTTTAAGAATTTAATAAAAATATAAATTTTAGAAACACTTGCATTAACTTAATAGGTTCTGTTGAACCCTAAATAGGCAAAGTAAATGTTAGTCTTACACTAAAAAAAATTAACATTGATTTTGCTTGTTTGTTATGCAATAATTTCCTAATTATATTTTAATTTTACACTAAAATAAGCATTTTTTCAACTATATTAAGTATGAAAAATGCTTATTTTTCTTATATTAATCTTACAATTTATTTTAGTTTTACAAACTATATTTTATTTTTACAATTCACCTTGTTTATGAATATAGTTATATTTGTGAAAATATAATAAATTTAAAAGTGGCAATTTTACAAAATACCATATTATATACAAAGATAATATGAATTTACTTAAAATATATTATATTATTATTGTAATATATTGTAGATTAGTTATATAATATTATAAGAAAAGGAGGCGGCAAAATG
>CAKORH010000172.1 GCA_934101235.1 uncultured Bacilli bacterium
TACCAAATGGTAGCTGCCAGCGATAGCCCTTATAGGGCTTTGTAAAATACCACTAGTTAAACTAGTGGATTTTTATTTATGTTATAATTTTTTTAGGAGGTATTTTATGAAGATAACTTATGTAACTGGAAATTGGGCTAAAATTATGTCAGCTAGACAAATTTTAGAACCATTAGGAATTGAAGTAGAACAGATTATTATGGATGTTCCTGAAATTCAAGATGATAAAATAGAAAATGTTAGTAAATTTTCTAGTAAATGGGCAAGTGATAAATTAAAATGTTCTGTTTTAAAAAATGATTCAGGATTAATTATAGATGCGTTAAATGGTTTTCCTGGACCATATACTCATTATGTTGATGATACTTTGGGTGAAGATGGAATATTAAAATTAATGAAGAATATAGATAATAGAAAGGCTAGATTTGTAGAAGTTTTATCTTACACTGAATATAATTCAGAACCTGTAGTTTTTACTTCTATAACTGAGGGAAAAATATCATATAAAAAAGAAGGAAAATATGGGTGGAGTTGGGATTTTATATTTATTCCTGATGGAGAAGAACATACATTAGGTACACATAATGATGATGAAAGATATAAATATTGGAATATGGATGCTTACTTAAATTTAGCAAAATATTTAAAGGAGAAAAATAATGTCAAATAAGAATGATTTAAAAAGAATAATAATACTTATAGTTATTGGAGTAATTAGTTATTTATTAGTAAGTAATTTTAGTTTTGTTATTAATGTTATTGGTAAGATATTTGATTCCTTATTTCCTTTTATATTGGGTATAGTTTTGGCTTTTATACTTAATATACCTATGGTTAAAATAGAAAAATTATTAAAAAATATATTTAAAAATAAAAAAATACCTTATAGAGTTATTTCGATTACTATATCTTTAATTATTTTTATATTATTTTTTCTTTTTATAGCTTTTCAATTGATACCTGATTTGATAAGTAATATTGAAAGTTTGATAAAGAATTTACCTAATATATTTAAGGATACTCAAGATTATTTAGTAAATTTAGCTAAGGGGTATCCTACTATACAAGATAAGATAAATAGTTTTTTTACTAGTAATCAACAAATAGATGAAATAATAACTAGTGTATTAAATTATTTAGTAAATAGTTCTATTAGTTTTATAACAAGTATAGTTACTAGTTTAATTACTTTATTTACTTCTTTAATATTTGCTATATATATGTTAAGTCAAAAGGAATATTTAATTAAAGGTACTAAGAAAGTAATTAGAGCTTATTTTAAGAAGAGTATTGCTGATAAGATAATTAATATGGGTAATGTTATAAATGTAACGTTTTCTAAGTTTGTTTCTGGACAATGTTTAGAAGCAGTTATATTAGGAGTTATATTATTTGTTGTAATGACTTTATTTAGATTTCCATATGCTTTATTAATATCAGTTCTTACTTGTGTTACTGCTTTGATACCAATATTTGGTTCTTTGATTGCAGCAGCGGTTGGTGCAATATTAATTGCTACTACTAGTCCGTTACAAGCATTAATATTTATTATTGTATTTGTTGTAATTCAACAAATTGAAGGTAATTTAATATACCCAAAAGTAGTTGGAAAATCTGTTGGATTATCTCCTATATGGACATTACTTGCAGTAACAGTAGGTGGAAAATTGTTTGGTGTTGTTGGAATGCTTGTTGGATTACCGTTAGCGAGTATTGTATATGCATTAATAAAAAAAGATGTAAACTATAGACTTAGGAATGAGTAAAAGTAATTTAATTATATATTTTTTATAAGATATTAAAGTAAATTGATTATTATATCAGTTACTTTTTTATATTTAAAAATTTTGAAAATAATAATTTTTATGTTAGAATATGACAACAGGGTGGTGGTTTAGGTGAATGATTTAGAATTAACTTTGTTGTCTGAAGGACAAATTTGGGGAAACAGTAGTGAACCTCAATTAGAAGTAATTAGAAAATACGGAACAAAAGCTGCAATTACAGATTTATGTGTTTTAACCGGTAGTT
>CAKORH010000173.1 GCA_934101235.1 uncultured Bacilli bacterium
GCATGAACTATGTATCCAACTAATGTCATGACTGGCTTTAAGTTACCATTACATGTCGCTAAAAAATCCATTTTTCTTTCCTCCTATCTTTAATTATATATTACAATAAAAATAAGTAATTGTCAATTATTTGACAATTACTTATTAATTATTTTTTCTCTCTTATTAATTTTTTTGCATTGCTTTTTTTCTTTTCTTGATGCTTTTTGAAACTATTTAGTATAAATAATAATGTTTCATTATCTTTGGTACTTAAGGTTATTATCTTCTTTTCTGTATATGCTACTTTTAATTCTATTAATAAGTTTTTTGTCTTTTCTAATTGTTTTCTCTCTTCTGGAATTAGTTCTTTAGTGTCTAAAATATTTGATACTGCTAGTAAAAGAGACTCTATATTTAATACTAAATGATATTCATCTACAAATGTATTATTAAATATTTCATTACATATAACTGCAGTCACTGGTGTATCAGCAATTATTATACCCTTTCCTCTTTGACTACTTGGAACATGACCTTTGTGATACTTATCATATATTTTATTAGCTCTTTTTTCTATAATGTCATATTCTATTTCATACTCAATATCATTTTCCATTTTTACTTTTATTTTTGATTTTTTAAATTCATTTGAACTACTTATTGATTTCATAATCTTTTCCTCCTAAATTGCCTACTATTTTATATAAATTGGTAATATTTGTCAAGTATTTTGAAAAATAATATAAAAAGTAAAAACTAACTTTAATTAACCAAGAAGCAAGAAATACCATGCAAAATATGGTATTTCCAAATGTGAACGTTCAGTAGTAAATCATATCATAGTATTAAACCACATTTTTTATTTAAACTATACTTATCTACTATTCTATCTAAATTTTTTACTCTAATTAAAAGTATTTTCAAATTTTCATATAAAATTTTTTCTTCTTCAATAAATATAGTCCCAAGTTTTATATTTTGATAATAACTAATAACAGAATTAATATAATTATCTATTATATTTTCTATATATTTTCTATATTTACTATCATTTATATTGCCTATTAACTCTTCATTTATTATGTTTGTTGATAACAAACTAATTATTAGTTTATTATAAAATTCTGAATTATTACTATCTTCGATAACATACATATCATATATTTTTTTTATACTACCATCATTATTAAATACTTTATTTAAAATTTTATACTCATTCAAAATTTGTGGAAATTTTTTTATATAATTTGATACTTTTATTAAATAGTATGAAAATTTATCTAATGGTAATATATTTTTATCATAATAAATTTGCATATTATCATTTAAAAATTCCAATGATTTTATTATTATTTCAAACTTTTCGTTTGCTTTTTTTGAGTGCAAATATGCTTTTTTATACCCTTCTAATGAGCATTTTATTTCTTCTGTTGATACAATGTAATTTTTTTTCATTGAGCTTATCATTAACTGTCTTGATTTAAAACCTATTTCAGCATTATCAAATGGAATTGAAAATTCTGAGAGATATGAAATATATTCCATCAGTGACATTAAATAATCAAAATTAAAAAAAGTGTCTTTTTTTGTATTTTCAAATATTTTAATATGTTCTATTTCATGGCATATTGTAATATATGAATAAATTTTTCTTTCTTCAACACCCATTTTTTTAAAGGCATTACTATTTATTACAATTGTATAGTTTCCTTTTTTGAAATCTGGTCTTACATATCCACATGATTTCATCAAATTGATTGGCAAAATTCTTAACTTTACATTTTCTAAACTACTACTCTGTTCTTTAAATACATCAAAGCAAAATTTTTTATATTCATTATTCATCATTACACCACTACTTCTTTAGTTTTTTTATGTAACTATTATGGTGTTCTCTTTCATTTTTTTCAAGTGTCATTTGCAATGCTGTTAAGTATATATATAATTCTTCTTTTGTTCCAAATGAATTTAATATGTTTTTTAATGATTTTGCCTTTTCTGGTGTATCAGCTAGTATAAT
>CAKORH010000174.1 GCA_934101235.1 uncultured Bacilli bacterium
TAAATTCTATAGTTTTTAATTTTATAGCATTATATTTATTGTTTTTTTACTTCACACCAGATTCTCTAGAGCCTAAATATTTATGAATTTATAAAATACTCAAATATTAATTTACTATTATTATCATAATCAATCATTTTTTCTGGATGCCACTGTAATCCAATTTGAAATATATTATTATTATTACTTTCTATCGCTTCTATAATACCATCATCACTCATACCTACAACTTTAAAATAATAACTATTTAATACTTTTTGTTTATGATACGAATTAACTTCTACTACTTCTTTATTTAATATATCTTTTAATTTAGAATTACTTAATTTAACATAATGACAATAGTTTTTATACTTATTATGAGATAAATTACCTATTTCAACTAAACTATCTTCACTTCCATATAATGCCATAGATTGCATCCCTTGACATATACCCAATAATTTTAAATTATTATCTATAGCATATTTAATTAAAAAATAATCTAATCTACCAACTTTATCTCCACCAGTCAATAATATTCCATCTATATTTTTTAATATTTTTAATAAACAATTAATATCAATATTATCTTTTATTTTTATTACATTCCCATTATATAATTCTATCGCTCTTATATAATTATTTATATTATTATTACTACTTTCTTCTCTTATAAGTAATAATATATTCATTTTACTATACCAAAATCTTTTATAGGAAATATAACTAATTTAGTAGTTCCAGTAATATTTTTTATATCTATATTTCCTATTATTCTACTATCTATAGAATCCCCTCTATTATCTCCCATAACAAAATAATAATTATTTGGTATAGTTATTCCATCTTTACATAACTCACTATCATTATTACAAGTTTTACTTTTAACATCATCATCTATAAAACTTTCTTCTACTTTTTTACCATTAATATATAATATACCAGTATTATTTCTTATTTCATATTTAATTTTTTCTCCAGGTAAACCAATAACTCTTTTTATCAAATAAGAATCACTAGTTTTTATAACAACTATATTAAATCTTTTTATACCACTTACTTTATATTTTATTTTATTTAATATCATTGTATCACCATCATGTAATGTACCTTCCATACTAGTACCATTTACTTTAATAGGTGTAACTAAAAAAGTTCTAATAAGAACTACTACCATTATTATAATAGCATAAGGTATTAATTCTTTCAAAGAATCTTTATAAGTATGTTTTTTATTTTCCATTATATAACCTCCAAAATCTCTCATGACTTAGTCACGATACCCCTTATTCTTTATCAAAGATTATCCTCGCTCTCGCGGATTATTATTAGCAGATATTTTTTATCAGCCTGTGAATGTTTTAGGCTGTACATTTCAGTTTTCAGTTCTTGGACGAAAAGAATTTCCGAAAAATTCTTTCCTTAACCTTATCCAACAGTATACGGATTATTCTTTGTTCCTTCCCCTCCACTTATACTTGTGGAAGATTTCAGTGAAACTGCGGGACGCGAGCCGACGCCGAGGCTGTCGTTGTCGTAGCCACTCAAGCTACCATTGTAGTCAAGCCGAAACGCGATCGAATAAGACCCATACCAGCAGTCAGGCGAAAGGGACCACCAGTAATTAGAGTTTATTCTTTGATAATCATTTAATAAATAATAACCATAATTAGTAGCATAAGCCTTACCACCAGCATATACTATTTCATCTGCTGTTATTGTTGCAACATACATATCTGTATTATCATTAAACTTATTTAATATTGTTCCATTACATTTATTTGTTGCTGTTTTTGTACTTTGACCACTTAATCTTATATAACTATCATAATAGAAAGGATCACTTATTGTTCCATTATAATAATTTATTTTTTGTTCTTCTGTTAACGGTGTTCCACTAGTACTTGTATCGCTGGTATAAGCAGTATCATCATAACACCAATCAC
>CAKORH010000175.1 GCA_934101235.1 uncultured Bacilli bacterium
GTGAATCATGTCATGGTGATGGCGTTAAAAAGATAGAAATGCATTTTCTACCTGATGTTTATGTACCTTGTAGTGCTTGTCAAGGTAAAAGATATAATAGTGAAAGTTTAAAAATTAAGTTTAAGGGTAAAAATATAGCAGATGTTTTAGATATGAGAGTTAGTGAAGCATTAGAGTTTTTTGATAAAGAACCAAAAATAAAAAGAAAACTTGAAGTTTTAAGAGATGTTGGTTTATCTTACATAAAGTTAGGACAAAGTGCCACTACTTTATCAGGAGGAGAAGCATCACGTATTAAACTTGCTAAGGAACTTCAAAAAAAACCAACTGGTAAAACTTTATTTATAATGGATGAACCAACAACTGGACTTCATTCGTATGATATAGAAAACTTACTTGCAATAATAAAGAAAATAGTAGATAATAAAGATAGTGTTATTGTTATAGAACATAACCTTGACATGATAAAAGTAGCAGACTATATAATTGACCTTGGACCTGAAGGTGGAGACCAAGGTGGAGAAGTTATATGCTGTGGTACTCCAGAAGAAGTAGCAAGAGTCGAAAATAGTGCTACGGGAGTTTACTTAAAAAAGATGTTATAGAGGTTTTTATGATAAAGAGAATTATATTTGATTTAGATAATACAATTATGATATGGAAAGATGATTATATTAATGCTTTAAGGGATACACTTTTATATTTTAATGTTGATATAAAATATTTAGATGACATAAATAATATAATAGAAAATTTGGAAAATAAGCATAACAAGCTTTCAAAAAATGTACTACTTGATGATATAAATAATACCCTTAGTTTAAATTTAAATATTGATTTTGTTGATTATTTATTTAAAAAACAAAGTTTGTTATGTGATATTTCAAGTGATGTTAGAGATACATTAAAATATTTAAGTAGTAAGTATTCTCTTGCTGTTTTAACTAATTATTTTAAAGAAGTACAAGAAGAAAGATTAAGATGTGCTGACATTTTAAAATATTTTGATGATGTTTATGGAGGAGAATTGTTTATAAAACCTGATAGCAAAGCATTTTTAAATGCTACTTCTAATTATAAAATAGATGAGTGTTTAATGATTGGTGATAACATAAAAATTGATATAGATGGTGCAAAAAAACTTGGGTTTAAAGTAGTTGCTGTTGATTATTTTAATAAAACAATAAATGATAGTTATCCGGTTGTTAGAAAATTTGGTGATTTAAGGAAAATATTATAAAGGAGATGTTTTATGAATCCTATATTTATTGATTTTGGTTTTATTCAAATATATTGGTATTCTGTTATAATGTTATTTGCTATACTTACAGGTTCTTTTATCTTTTATAAGATTTTAAGAAAGAACGGTATTAGTGAATTTCATATTACAAATATTTTATTTTATGCTATATTATTTGGTATTATTGGAGCAAGAGTATATTATGTGTTATTTAACTTGGATTATTATTTAAAATATCCTATTGAAATACTTGAGGTATGGAATGGGGGACTTGCAATACATGGAGCTTTAATTGGAGGTATTATAAGTATTTTTGTATATTGTTATAAGCATAAAATAAATGTACTTAAAATAACAGATGCTGCAGCTGTTTCAATTATTCTTTCACAAAGTATTGGAAGATGGGGGAATTTTTTTAATAGTGAAGCACATGGTACTGTAACAACTCTTACATTTTTAAAAAAATTAATGATACCAAATTTTATTATAAAAGGCATGTATATAGATGGAGAGTATTTCTTGCCAACATTTTTATTTGAATCAATATGGGATTTACTTGGATTTATAATATTATTTTTACTTTATAAAAAATATAAAAAGTTAAGACTTGGACAATTAACTGGTATATATTTTATGTGGTATTCTTTTGGTAGATTC
>CAKORH010000176.1 GCA_934101235.1 uncultured Bacilli bacterium
ATATAGAATAATAGGAGTCTTTGATGAAAATAGTCACGGTGTAACAGGAGAGTATTTAGTTAAGTTAATAATGGCAAGCCCTTTATCTAGTAATAGTTGGGGAGCATATAATACTAGTAATACTTCAGGTACATATTCTAATTATGCTAATAACTGGACAGGTAAATCTAAAACTACTAAAGCTAACCTAAATATTCTCCTTAATGAATACTTTATAAATAAGACTAATACTAGTAGTACCTACGGAGCTTGTAGTAATTGGACCTATTTCTCTTCTAATACTACTTATAGAACTAATGACTGCAGTGATATAGTTGGTTATGGTATTGATCCTAAGTATAGTGGTTATATAGAAAATGCTACTTGGTACCTATATGGTAGTGGCACAGATCAAAGTAAACAAAACTGGTATCTATGTGAAAGAGGAGGTAACTCTTGTACTACTTCAGGTCCAAATACTGGGGATGCTAGTGTAATAAGTAAAATGGGGTTAATGTATTTAAGTGATTATTTATATGCTAGTGGCTATTATTCTAGTACTGATACTACTACCCAAGGGGCTGATTATTACAGTAATAAGAACTGGCTCTATAAAGGATACGAGTGGACACAGACGCCTTACGCCTCCGATGCGAATCGCGTGTGGCTTGTCGGGAGTGGCAGCGCGGGCAGAAATCTCGCGACCTTTTCGTTTTGGTGGCGCCCCTCTCTATATCTAAAATCTGATATCAAGATTTCTGGAGGGTATGGAACTTATAATAATCCTTATATCCTTGAACAAGGTTAATACCTTTGTCAAGGCCGGGGGAGGTATATATCTCCCTCGGCCAAGGTAAAGATAAGATAAAAGAAAGGAACGATATAGATGGATAAGAAAAAACTAATAACATCCCTAATATTTATAATAATAGTAGGTGCTGTAATAATATCTTTAACAGTATCTAAAAAGAGTTATGCTGTAGGCACAACTCTCGTAGATACCGTTAAAGCGTTAAGTAGTGGTTCTAGTTGGAGTGCAGGAGCTAGTGGTGTATACTATACTAATTCCCACGAATATAGATATATAGGAGCGGAAGTTAATAACTATGTTTCCTTTAATAACGATCTATATAGAATAATAGGAGTATTTGATAGTAATAGTCACGGAGTATCAGGAACAGAAATGGTTAAGTTAATAAGAGCTAGAACCCTAGGAGGAGCTTCTTGGGGAGTATATAATACCGATAGTAGTACGGGTACATACTCTGGATATTCCAATGATTGGACAGGTAAATCTAAAACATCTAAAGCTAATCTTAATGTCTTATTAAATGAATACTTCTATAATAAAACGAGTACTAGTAGTACTTATGGAGACTGTGCTAATTGGACTTATTTTAGTAATGGTAATGATTTTAAAACTAAGGATTGTAGTGATATTATAACTTATGGTATTGATAGTAGTTTAAGAGGATATATTGAAAATGCTACTTGGTACTTATATGGCAGTGACGCGGATCAAAGTAAACAAAACTGGTATCTATGTGAAAGGGGAGGTAACCCTTGTACTACTTCTGGTCCAAATACTGGCGATGCTAGCGTAACAAGTAAAATGGGGTTAATGTATTTAAGTGATTACTTATACGCTAGTGGCTATTATTCTAGTACTGATACTACTACCCAAGGGACTAGTTATTACGGTAATAAGAACTGGCTCTATAAAGGATTCGAGTGGACACAGACGCCTTACGCCTCCGATGCGGATTACGTGTGGTATGTCGTGAATGGCCTCGCGGACCTCAGCTACGCGTTCTGGCCGTATGGCTGGCGCCCCACCTTCTATCTAAAATCTAGTGTCTATGTAACGGGAGGTAATGGCTCCTTCGATAACCCATATACCCTAGGATGTG
>CAKORH010000177.1 GCA_934101235.1 uncultured Bacilli bacterium
GTATAGAATATTTGAAACTCATTCAAAATTGCAATCTAAATATAACACATTAATTTACGCATTGTCAATATAATAAACAAAACTTTAAATTCATATAATAAACAAAACTTTAAATTCATATATTATTCAACAATATTATTATTTGAATCAAATTCAAAATGTATTTGTTTTCTACTAGCCAAAAAATCACACATATGAACAAATTTTTCAGTTACGGTTTTAGGAAGTGGTAAAATAATATCACTATAATTATTAGTATTAAATTTACCCATATGACTAGCAACATTATTTGTTATATCAGTAATTTCAGCATCAGTTAAAGTTAACTCATTTCTTATATTTTTTAATAATTCCCCAATTAATAAAGGATGCTCGAATTTACTATAAGTTGAATATTCAAAACCATGTTTTAAACCATCATGAATTAATAAACTTAATATTATAATATCTTTTGTATGACTATCAAATTTATATATTGTAAACAAAGTATAGCCAATATTTACCGCTGCTTTAACATGTCTTACTAAACCTTTTTCACCTAATGCATATTTAGGATGATACTTACCTGTAGAAGCAGCTTGTACTTCATAAAAATAGTCAGGTAAATGATTTAATATTATTTTAGCATTTTCTCTAATCTTATCATCTTTTATATAACTCAATTCAACATTAAAAATATCACTCTTCATTATACACTTCCTTACTTATTAGTTTTTAAAACAGACAAAAATGCTTCAGGTGGAATTTCAACATTACCAACCATTTTCATACGTTTCTTACCTTCCTTTTGTTTTTCAAGTAATTTACGTTTACGAGATATATCTCCACCATAACATTTTGCTAATACATTCTTTCTCATAGCACTTATATTTTCACGTGCTATTACTTTAGAACCGATACTAGCCTGTATTGGCACTTGAAACATTTGTCTTGGAATAATTTCTTTCAAATTTTCTACAGTTTCTTTTCCTCTATTATACGCTGCATCCTTATGTACAATACTACTTAATGCATCTACAACATCACCATTAATTAAAATATCCATTTTAACTAAATCACTAATTTTATATTCAGATAATTCATAATCAAAAGAAGCATAACCCTTAGTAAAACTTTTTAATTTATCAAAAAAATCATAAACTATTTCAGATAAAGGTAACTCATAATGAATATTTACTCTAGTTTTATCTATATATTCTAAATTTTTATAAATTCCTCTTTTTTCACTACACAAATCCATAATTGGACCAATATATTCACTTGGTACAAAAATATTAGCCATTACATAAGGTTCTTTAATATATTCAATATTTGCTCTATCAGGAAGTTCATTAGGTGCATGTATTAATAACTCTTCACCATTTGTTTTCTTAACTTCATATAAAACGCTAGGACTTGTTGCAATAATATCTATCCCAAATTCTCTTTCTATTCTCTCTTCAATTATTTCCATATGTAATAAACCTAGAAAGCCTACTCTAAAACCAAATCCTAAAGCAATACTTGTTACCGGTTCATAAGTTAATGCAGCATCATTTAATTTTAATTTTTCTAACGCTTCTCGTAAACTTTCGAATTTATTAGGTTCTATTGGAAAAATACCACTATAAACCATAGGTTTCATTGGTTTATATCCATGTAATGCTTCATCCGCAGGATTATTATCTAATGTTATAGTATCACCCACATGAACATCATCAATACTTTTTATAGATGCATTAATCCAACCAACTTGACCACTTGTTAGTTCATTTAATTTTTTTTCTTTTGGAGTATTAACACCTAATTCAACAACTTCATAAGTAGCACCAGTAGCCATTAATCTTATTCTATCCTTAACTTTTATTTTTCCAGTATCAACTTTTACAGACACTATAAC
>CAKORH010000178.1 GCA_934101235.1 uncultured Bacilli bacterium
TTAGTTTTATCTATTAACCATATTAAACTATATTGTCTTTCTTTTAATCTTAATGTTTCAAATAATTCTAGATTACGTGTTGTATGAGCATCCATATTTAAGTAATTATCTTTATTTACTATTTCTACTTCACCCATATGATCTAAATCATTTAATTCAGTTACAGACAAATAGTAAAATAAATGTTCTATACCTTTTATGATTCTTTCATCATTTATAGATTTGTAACAATTTTTATATTTGTCTGTTAAATATTTATCAGATATAGTTATATTTATATTGTAATTATTCTTCAAAATATTTAGTAAGTAAACATCAAAATCATTTGTTATTAATACTTCTTTTAAATTTAGATTTAATACTTCATTTATTAATTTTTCTTTATCGTGTATTATTGTTTCTGAAAATAAGTTACCTGTTGATATATCTGCATACGTAATTAAATATTCGTAATTATAATCCATTATACTTCCAATATAATTAGTATCTTTACTATCTAAGTATTCTAAATCAACAAGTGTTCCTTTAGAAAATACTTGTACTACTCCACGTTTAACCATACTTTTTGTATTTTTAGGATCTTCTAATTGTTCAACTATTGCTACTTTATATGATTTATTTATTAATTTTTCAATATAACTTTTTACTGCATGATGTGGTACTCCACACATTGGAACACGTTCTTTTAAACCAGCATTTTTTCCTGTTAATGTTAATTCAAGTTCTCTACTTGCTATTTCTCCATCTTCAAAAAATAATTCGTAAAAATCACCAACTCTATAGAATAATAAAACATCTTCATAATCTTTTTTTATATCTAAGTATTGTTGCATCATTGGTGATAAATCTTCATATTTTACTTCATTTCTTTTCATAACACTACCTCGCTAAATATTATACAAAATATTTATTTTTTTTGCTATACTTTACACTTATTTTTATACTTTACACTTTATTTTTTTATATTTATTTACTATATAAAATCGTTTTGATAAAATAGTAAACGTTTGGAGGCGAAGATAATGAATACAAATAGATTATATGAAGGTGATATTAAATTTAATTATGTACATGAAATAGATGAATTTGGTATTCCTATTAAAGTTGATGGTGAATTTACTTCTCCTCATATACATGGAAAAAGTTATGAAACTATTACTGAAAAAAAACGAGTTTTGTTAGTAAGTTTTCCTGATGATAATTATGTTGAATTAGTAAAACTTAAAACTTTAAAAGATTTTATTAATGTATATAAAGAAATTAAACATGGTGGAAATAAGTATGTTTTAAAAAAAGATAGCAAAAAAGATAATACACATTATGTTACAAACGTAAAACCTTTAAATATTAAAAATAACCATGTAAATGTTAGAAAATTAGCTAAAAAATTAAATAGATAAAAAACTGATATAAAAGTTATTTTGTAATTAAACAAAATTATACTTAATATCAGTTTTTTTATTTTGGATTAATATGTACCATACAATGTTTTATATCAGTTATGTTATTTTCTATTTCATCATGTACATTATGAGCAATATTATGAGACTCTTGAAATGTTATATTTTTATCAGCTGATATTTCTAAGTCTACATATATTTTATTACCAAACATCCTTGTTTTTAATGAGTCTATACTTAATACACCTGTTGTTTTTAATACAATTTTTTCTATATTTTTTGTTATCTCTTTATTACATGATTTATCTAACATTTTGTTTATTCCTTCAATAAATATTTCTATAGCTGTTTTTATAATTATAATGGCTATTATAATTGATGCTATTAAATCCATATATTTTAAACCTTTTATAGTTGCATATATTCCTATTAAACTACCTATAGAAGAAAATGCATCACTTCTATGATGCCATGCAT
>CAKORH010000179.1 GCA_934101235.1 uncultured Bacilli bacterium
ATAATATATGTAAAGATGTAACAATTTTAAATAAGTACTTTAGTGATACAGTTATTTATGAAGTGTTAATTAGCAAGGATATAAAGAATAGTTTTATCAAGTCTTTAGATAACACAAATATTTATTATGAAGAAAAAAACATGTAGATTTTTTACATGTTTTTAAGTTTTATTTATTACTATATATTTTTTTTACTTCCACAACATTTTCTCCCTTGTCTGTGCATCCCTTACAAGCAGAACCTCCACAAGAATATCCACCACTACTGCAACCACAGGAACAACTGTTGCAAACAGAAGCAAATAATGGAGTATCCATTTTTAATTTTTTTACTGCTTCTTTTTTATTTAATATTTTCATAAATTCACCTCCTTTTTATTTTCTTTTATCGTTTTATCATAACATTTTTGTAATACCCATTTTAAGGCTGTTTTAGTATGTATACAAAAAGGTTTATCTATTTTATTTCTATCATCAAATAATGATTCTGCTTGCAACGCACAACCACCACCACAACAGAATAAGGCTTCACAATTCAAACATTTTCTATTATTTAAAGTGTTACGGTTTTTCCAAAAATTAAATTCAGTTGATGAAATCATGTCGGTGATATTATCTTTATTAATATTTCCTATTATATATTTATCTGTTTTAAAATATGCATGACATACACACACATCACCATTTGGCTTTATTGTTAATTGATTTCCCCCAATAGCAGCACAATCTGCAAATTTAAACTGATTTGAAACAATGCTGTCTAATTTCCTATTTAATCTACCATCATAAATATTTTGTTTTGATAACACATCAAATGATTTTAACAAAAATTCACTTGCTTCTTTGTAATAGTTTTCCCATTCGTTACTATAATTGGAAAAATGATATAAATTGTAAAACACGCTATTAACATTAAGATCTTTTAACCATTTAAGAACATCATCTTGTATATTTAGAAAATCTTTCGTTACAGTTATTGATAATCCAAATTTTACTTGTTTTGCCTTTAAAAGTGGAATCTTTTTCATAATTTCATCATATACGCTATCTTCTTTTGCTCTATAAATTCTATTTTTATCATTAAGCTGTTTTGGGCCATCTATTGATATTCCAATTTCTACATTATTTTTTGATAAAAATTCAATTTTTTTCTCATCCAGCAATGTTGCATTTGTAACCATAGTAAACTTAATTTTAGAGCTCAATTTATTTGCAAGTTTTATAGCATAGACTAATCCTTCCCAATTTACAAGGGGTTCACCACCATAAAATATTATTGTTCCTTCTTCAAGATTTGACTCATTTAGATAGTTTGCGTATTTAGTAATAGCAGATGTTATAGTTTCAATACTCATATTAAATTCTTTCTTGTTATTTGACCTGCAATTTTCAATAAAACAATATTTACAAGCTAAATTACAAGCAGATGATAATATTAGATACATTATTGAAATGTTTCCACATACATTATTATATCTGTCTTTTATTTTCTGTAGTGCTTTTAAATCAGTTGTATATGCATTGACATAAATGCCAGCATTTTGTAATATTACTTTGTCTTCTTCATTAACTTGAAAATTTATTATTTTTTCATATTCATCTTGTGTAACATATATAACTTCCATTAGTAACGTATTGAATATTGCTATAATATTATTATCAAGTTTAACAAATTTAAAATATTTAGATAATTTCATAATAACTCCTCTACAGTACACTCCATAACCATTTTTTTACTTTTAAAACCATTTCTTTCATATAGTTTAATCGCTTTTTTGTTTTCGTTTAGTACTGTTAATTCTATATATTTTGCTTGATGTTTACTAGCCCATAATTTAAATTCTTTAAT
>CAKORH010000180.1 GCA_934101235.1 uncultured Bacilli bacterium
ACTGAATGGGGTGCCATCTGGCCTTGTATGGGAAAACACCTTGGTAACTTCCTGACTGCGTACAGCCGCAGCCATCATAAGTTCATCAGACAACACCAAGGGCTTAACTCCTGCCTTGCGGCGTTCTATATTTACTAAATCTAATACCCTTTGAGCATAGCTTTGTGTATTTTCATTTTCCCTCAGCAGGACAACGTTCTGTTCTGATGGCATCCCACCTGCATTTGCTACCTCTATATGGCTGCTTAGAAGCACAATGCCAGCCACAGCAGCAACAAAGCCCTTTTTTAATGATAATTTCATAAAAATTCTCCTTAGAAGTATGCAGATATACTCCGACTTTATTTAAGGGTTATAGCATAGGCTCCACCACTGTCATTTTTTCTGTTAAGCCGTATATAATATCTTCCTGGCTTGAGCTGGAATTTTTTCAGCATGGTTACATCATATATGCCATCCCATCTGTTAATGATATTTTCATCTGCGTCTATCAAAGCAAATTCAAATTGCAAGTTGTTAGACAGACGCCCCATGGCCAAACTAACTTCCCGCTCTTCTGTAACATCAAATCCGTAATACACATATTTATTAATGTTAGCCATCTTATAATAAATCTGTGGTATATAATCGTACAAAGTCACATAAGGAGACAATATGGGTGCCTCGGTTCTCCTATATGCCTGTGCCGATACATTAGTGCTAATATCTTCCTTAGTCATTTTCATTTCAAAATCAAAACCAGGAGAAGAAATAATATGGGTTGTCGCACTCTTAATTACATAGCGTCCCGGTGCCAATACACACTGTCCATCCTTTGTATGCCCATTATTGGCGGCTAAAGATAGCAATTTGTTCCCATCGGCATCATAGATTGTATGTTGGATTACCTTTTCTGAATATCCTATAACATGCCAATTAATTTGTGCTGGTTTGTCCAAGGTAAAATAATGCACTGCTACAGTTGTATTTAAATCTATTTTCTGAGAAGTTGCTACCTGTACATAGGAGCCATCTAATGGCATTTCTCCTCTTTTGATAATACATTCCTTATTACGAGATGTTCCTCCACTTGAACTGTGACTCCCCCTAGAAGTAGTAGTTATTACCTTTTCCAAGGAACTCCAAAAGCTGCTTTTCGCCTCTGCCTGTGCTAAAAAAATATTAAATCCTAATAGCAATGCACCAGCTGCAGCCAAAATTTTTCTTAACCTAAATTTTCTCATATCGCATCCACCATGCTTTCTTGCTAAAAAGTTATCTACAGAGCACTAATCCATTGTAAATTCCGTAGTTGTTCACTATTTATCATCGTAAATAGTGATAATTTGTTATCTATTGCTCTTTATTTGTATTAAATATAACTCTTTAGACAGCTTACCTCAATATGTGACAAATTGTGTGACAAACTATTTTATTCATCTCGTGACATGCTTTGCTGAACTTTTCGTCATAGTTAACTGATAAAATTATCTTAATGTAAGGCTGTATGCTCCACCGCCTTTATATTGAGGCTCGACAAATAATAAATATCTGCCCTTGGTTAAATGAAATACTTTACTTTGGCTATCATTGAATACAACATCCCATTTTTCAATTAATTCTCGTGTTTCAACAGATATCAGGTAAAAAATTAGGTCGCAACTCTTACTATTGGAAACAGCCTCTAATGTTATATCCCCATCATAAGTCATATCAAATACATACGCTCTGTTAGATTTTTTTCCTTTGATATAAAAAGGAATATAATCTTGAACGGATTTATCTACGTACAAAAACTGAAATTCATCATCCTGATTGTACCATGAATCTGCTTCTATGGGCTTCACATTGACAC
>CAKORH010000181.1 GCA_934101235.1 uncultured Bacilli bacterium
GGAGTATATACAGCATTTTTATCTTCAGCATTTACTTTTAAATTTCTTCCCGTACCGCTAATTAATACACCATTTTTAAGCCAACGAATATCTTCATCTTTAACATTAGAATCTTTAGTAACTGCTTCGACTATCATTGTACATTTGCTCTCACAACGGGCAGATTGAAATGAACATGCTTTATCACCGCAAGTTGCGCCAACATAATTCAAACCATAATCACCAGCAGAATTAACATGTACACCCTCAAAATTATCTTCATCATCATTTCTTCCAGCAACTAAACCTGCTTTTTTTTGTCCTGATTGTTTTGTAGTATAACTACCATATTTTTTTTTGTTTTCTTTTGCATCTTGGTCCTTTTTTAATTCTGCAGCAAGTGATCCTTCTGCTGGACCACTTGCATATCTAGTTTTAAGATTACTGCATGATTTATCACTGCAGGATTTAACACATGACTTATATCTTCCTCCGTATTTATTAGTATAATATGTACATTTTATCGAATCTGCAATTTCTTCACTTGTTGAAGAATCATAATTCAAATAATCTTGCTCTTTTTTCATAGATTTATATACATACATACCTAAGAAATTTAAGCATATAGCACATACAATTACTATTAAAAGAATCCCTCCTAATTTCTTATTAAATCGTTTTGATTTTTTCTTATCATTCATATAATCATCCCTATCCTTATAATCTAATTCTATAATACTTAAAAAATTTTTTCAATAATAATTCTACAAATTATTTAAATAATTTCATTTTTACGATTTAACACTTCCTTTTTTAGTATCAATTACTTCATCATAATACCTATTATCATAAAAAGTAACTCTATGTATATCTATCTTATTATCTTTTTTATAATTTAAATAATAAATACTATCATTAGAAATATTAAGTTTATTATTAAATGATAAATCATAAGATTCTTCTAACAATAATTCTTCTCCACTAATAAAAGGTACTTCATAAATAATTTTAAATTTATCATTTAATATATAAACGTAATTTCTTCCTAATGAATAATTATTATTTAAAACATTATAATTAATAATTAAATATTCTTTGTTATCCAATCCCACTATTTTATTAAAACTAATATTATCTAATTTAATACTTCCAAGTTTACTAAAACTATCACTAGTATCAAGTATTTTCATTACTCTATTTAATTTACTATTACTAAAATATAATTCTAAATAATAACTATAATATATATTATTTTTCTTATCTTCATTCTCTTCTTGATAAATAACATATCTTATGCCAACTTCATTATTATTTAACTTTATACTGCTAAAACTATTATCACTTTGAACCAACTTCATATCTCTAACAGCATAATTATCTTTTAAATTTTTTAATACTTTAAAATCTTTTCTATTAAATGTTTTATATAATTTATCATCTATTATTATATCACCTATCTTATCTAAATTATTATCTTCCCTACTTTTATTTGTTACTTTAAAAAGAACAAGCCCTAATAATAATATAATTATACAAAGTAGAACAATTAAAATAATATATTCCCAATTTTTAAATTCTTCATCTTTCATAATTTCAAACCTACTTTACAATAAAATTATATCAATTTAATAATAAATAATCAAAGAAAAAAGAAGATTAACCTTCTAAGTATTCCTTGTTACTCTTCTTCTTTTTCTTAGTTACTATCATAACTATTGTTCCTATAACTATTATACATCCAACTGATGCTACTATTATTTCTAACTTCTTATTATAAGCATCTTTCTTTATATC
>CAKORH010000182.1 GCA_934101235.1 uncultured Bacilli bacterium
ACCTTCAGCATCATAATTTAACGCATCTTCAAAACTAATCTCTGTTTTTCTCTTTTTGTTCTTTCTTAAAGACATAAGTATCTCATTAGCAATGCATCTAGAACAATAAGTAGCAAGTTTAATATTTTTATCCATCTTATATGTATTAATCCCCTTAATTAATCCAATAGACCCAATACTAACCAAATCTTCTAAATTCTCACCAGTATTATCATATTTCTTAGCCAAAAAAACTACTAAACGTATATTATGTTCTATTAACTTATTACGTGCACTTATATCTCCTTCCTTAGCCAAAGTTAAATACTTTATTTCTTCTTCATTACTTAAAGGAGGAGGTAAAATATCAGTACTTCCTAAAAACAAACATATATTATCTTTCTTAAACAACTTAATAATAAACTCAATAATCTTCTTCATAACTAATCAACCTTTCATTAAGTATACAATCTATATTTAAATTATCACTTACACCAATCAATATATTTCTATATTTTTTATTATTTACTAATATATATTCACACATAATACATTTTAATAACCCATTATTATTTAAAGAACTAAACGGAACATAAATATAATTACTATCTCTAATTTTTAAACACTTTCTATTTACTAACACAATCGGCCGTCTAAAATATGGATCAACTAACTTATTACCAGTATCTAAAAATCCCTCCAAACAAACTTCATAATCTCTAAACTTAATATCAACACTAT
Organism: uncultured Bacilli bacterium; assembly: GCA_934101235.1. Taxonomy (GTDB): domain Bacteria; phylum Bacillota_I; class Bacilli_A; order RF39; family UBA660; genus UMGS1124. Next base: position 721 of record CAKORH010000182.1, read on the forward strand.
AAGTAGTATTTATCATCTTCCTATATTTAATAAATTCTAAAACATAAAGACTTATAACAACAGGACTCACTATTAAAAGAATTATAAGATTAATACTATACCCATTATTAATAAATAAGAAACCGTCAACATCATATCCAAACGTATCATTAATTAAATACAAAGACCCACCAACAATAATACTAACTATATACAAATAGAAAAGATTATATAATATTTTTTTCTTTCCAAACGTAACATAAATCATCAAAATACTAATTATAATTTTAAATATATTTAATATTAACAAAGATATATTAAGAAATAAAATTAACAAACTTAAACTACCAATAAGTGAACCAAATATTATACGTACAAACTTAGTTTTTTTCTTAAGTATAAATTTAACACCGCTCAATATATAAAAATCCATAATAAAATTAATAAAAAAAACTAGGTCTACATATACCGTCATTAGTATCACCTAGTTTATTATAATTTATTAATTTTAAATATTTTGTCAAAAGATGTTATAAAATTATGAAATTTGATAAGCATTATCTTTTGTACCAGTTCCACTAGAAAGTTTTATTCCTGCTTTTAAATTTATAGCTGGACGTAATGAAAGATTGGCAGATGAAATAGACATTCCTACCACTTTTGGAGAACTACTACCTGTGAATATAGTTTCGGTATTTTGTGAAGTTTGAAAAAAAGCACTCGATAAAGATAAAAAAGATAAATTTTGATTATTATTTACTAAATAAAAATTCGAGTTTGTGATACTTGTATGGCCTCCGGCATATACTATTTCATCTGCAGTTAATGTACCTACATACATATCAGTACTATCTGTAAATTTACTCATGTTTGTTCCCTTACATTTTAATGTTGGTTCTTTTATTGTTTTACCATATAAACGAACATAAGAGTCGTAATAAAATGATGTGTTTTTAACTTGTTTATCTAATATTTCTTGACTAGTTAATGCTGTTGTATTATCACTACTAGTAGCATATGCCTTATCATTTAAACACCAATCTCCTGCCTTTAATTTATCTAAA
>CAKORH010000183.1 GCA_934101235.1 uncultured Bacilli bacterium
TTGCAAAATTATTATATTCCGAGTCAAAATCAAAATCTTCATTGCCTATTACATAATTTATATATTTTTCAATATCAGAAAATTTAATATAGTTTAATTTTTTCATTTTCTTTCTATCGGTAGAAATATTTTCGTCTTTATTATTATTTGTATTATTTCTTTCAATTACTATAGAAGGTTTTGGAATATATAAATCGTTATTTTTATACGGAAGAAGAGAAGAAATTAAAAGATTATCGTTATTAAAATAATCTATAAAATTATTTATATTTTCAGAGCCATTTAATTTTATATATTCCAAACATAAAGCCGAAAAGAAAGTATCGCTATGACATATAAAATCAGTCTCTTCCAAACTTGAACCTATAATATCGCTTCCAAAATGAACAGGAGTATTAAAAGTTAATTTATATAATTTATATTCCATAGTTATTATTTGTTTTTAGTAATCAAAGTTTCTACAAAATTTTCGCTTTCTTTCAATAGTTTAATTATATTATCAATATTTATATCATTTTCAGTTAAACTAGCTTTTTCTACTTTAAAATTTGAAAAACTTACTTTACCATAACCTCTTGTCCCGCTTCCTCCCAAATAGTCTAATTGCAAAGCTTTTATTCCAGACGATATTAGAATAAAATCTTCAACAATATTATCTTTTTCGCTTTTTATAGCGTTATATATTAACTTAAATTCAAATATTGCTCCCGCAGGAACTCTTTCAAGTTGTCTTGGATTTGCAACGGCTGTAGCTCTATTAATAGTATTTTCAAATTTTATTTCAGTATATTCCAAATCTAAATTCTTCTTTTCCAATTCATCAGCGTTTTTTAGAAATAAATCATAAAATTGAAGTTTAGCTTCTTTAATGTCGTTATCTGCAGAAGAGCCGAATAACTCTTTTATTTCTTTTTTATCATTATTATGATTTGGTAAAAAATATTCGTTGCTATCGCTTTTTAATTTTGCTATAATAGTTCTAAGTTTTCCTTTAATAGAAGAACCTGGAACTATCGGCATGCCCGTAAGAGAATCTTTCACCACAACGCTATCTACCGCGCCTATCGGAGAAAAGTCGTTAGACGCACATATATGCATTCCAGTTATTAAAGTCATATCCGCCGTAATTATAATTTTATCTTTTATAGTATGAAACTTATTTTTTGACATTTTAATCTCCTCCGTAAAATTTATGATAAGCTACAATAGCTTCCACATATTTTGCAAAATTAATAAATTCATTTTTATTCTTATTTATATTAGCTATAGCATCATCCAATTCTTTATGCAATTTTTTCAAACCTTCATTCTTATTATCTTTACCGACTATATAGGCAAATTGAACTCTCATATAAGCTATTTCTGCTACAATATCTTCGCTTAAAATATCGCTGTTATTTTGATATCTTATTTTATTGCTAATTTTATTTACAGCGGAAAGAAACTTTCTTATTTTAGAAGTAGTTATAGCTCGAGTAAGATTATTATTTTTAACAAAATCTTTAGCTTTATTAATATCTAACATTAAATCCTCCTTAAAAAATTATTAGTTTTTATATTGATAATCATCTCTGAATAAATATATTATTAAGTCTAAAGCCGTATTTAAATATTTTATTTCATTTTTATCAAAAATCCAATTATATATACAATTTTTAATCTCATTATAATTTTTTTCATATTTTTCGCTTCCCGTAGATTTTATTCTTCCCAAAGCATAAGCGAGCCTAG
>CAKORH010000184.1 GCA_934101235.1 uncultured Bacilli bacterium
ATCAATTAAACAAATAATTTATATTATCAAATCAAGCCGATCAGAATATTTGATAATATTTTCACCAAGCATTTTCTTAATCGAAAATGCTTGGTATCTATGATAAGGGTTTACTTATTTTTTTTTGCTTTTTTACAAAAAATTGAGCCCGTTCCTATCGGACTTTGCCCGATTAGGAACCTTACTCTGTGCTTAACAAATATGGATCATTTATACTTCCAGAACCAGATATAATCATTGCTTGGGATCCAAGACTCAAGACTGGACGAAGAGCCAAACCAACAACATAATCAGCAAGGTCGCTGCGCAAGGACCCAACATAGTACACGAAAGCGACGATATAAGGATTAAAAGACGCCGGAGACAAGAACCAAGTTCCGGCCATTTCATTATTAAACATCCAATTGTTTAAACTTATGCCATTTGAATATGCCGAGCTTAAATCTTTACTCCAATTACTTGTATTAGATGCATAACCATAATCACTTGGGTATAATAAAGCTATTTTTCCATTCCAACTTGCTTGATTTCCATTCCATATATTACAATTATTGCCATGACTATTACTTGTTATACTACTATCGCACACAGTTGTTCCTCTTTCTTGAGTATAAATTTCTTTAGTTATTCCTGTAATAGGTCCATTATCTGTATTTACATTTCCTAAATAATATTTCATATTTTCGATTAAACTACTATTTTCTAAACTATTTAAATAATTTTCATTTAAGTAATACATACTTCCTGCTTTTGTCCAATCATTTAAATTTGTTTCTACACTTGATGGTCTATTCCAATAAAAATATTTGTATTTAGTACCACTTGTTGTATTAAACATTTGATAAGTAATACTATCTTTTGTAATAGTTGTTGGTGCTTCTGTACTTAAACTAATTGGTTCATCTTTTACTAGTTTTATTCTTTCTGCTTTTTCACCATCAGTGTTTTCTTCATTAAATATTCCTACTATTCTCCACGTTTCATTATTAAATTTTACATAATTTCTTAATCCACTATCGGTTGGCGTTGTTTGATTGTTTTTAAGATTTAATGTAGTTCCATCAAAATCAGTGCAAGATCCACCCTCTAGTTTAAATCCATCACTATTCCCATTAATAATTGCCCCATTTAGCAAACAAGCATTTGTTGGGCAAGTATTACCTGAAACTGATAAATTATAATCATTTGTTCCATCTGTATATGTACAATAGTTTCCTATTCCAGAATAACGATATTCTTTTATTGTTCCTCCGGTCGTTGCTAAATCACCATCTGTATTAACTGCTACCAATCCATCTTGATTAGATCCATTATATCTATTTTTTACTGCTTCAACAAAGTTTGTTCCTTCGACATATTTTCCATTTACATTTACTTTTATGCTTGCAAATAAATTTGACCAGTCAGATACATTATAATCACAGTTATCAGTTGTTGTACCACCACAAATGTTTACATTTCCATCTATCCACATATATAATCTATATGTTCTTGTTATTTCACTTGTTGTATTTGCTGGAATTGTACTACTATATATTGTTGTATTACTTATATTATCTATTGTTAATTTATCTTTTAATATTGTTTCTTGATTATTATCAACACTTACTAATCTAAATTTTAAAAATTTATCTTGTATTCTTGTTTTATTTGTTTCTTCATCTCCATGAACTATTTGTATATTATAATTTACTCCATTTTTAGTATGTGTA
>CAKORH010000185.1 GCA_934101235.1 uncultured Bacilli bacterium
CTTCAATACTACTATAAAAAGTTATTTGATTCTTTCCAAAATCAATATTTTCTTCAGCTACATCCATAATTTCACACATACTATTTTCATAATTATAATATAGTATTGCATAATTTTTATATTGTTCGGACAATTGTGGAACAGTAATAAGATACTCATAATTTCCTTCTTCATCTATTTCAAGAGTTTCAAAATTTTTAGGCTCTGCCAAAACAGGTAATGTTACAAAAGAATAATCTTTATAAAGTAATAAATTATCATTAACATCTATAATATTTTCTTCTTTAAAATTCCATAATAATTTAACATTTTCATAATTTGGAATATCTCCATAAAGATTATCATTCTTTATTCTGTTGCTTACATATTCACTATAATAATTAATATAATATTCTTCAGAGCTAATTTCTTTAATTACTTCTGCACTCTGTTTAATAAACTTGAAGTCATAATCTTTGGTTATTCTGTCATTCAAAGGAATATAATACCCAAAAGTATTAAACTCACTTTTACTCCATTCTAAAAATGGCATTCCTTGCTCAGATTGATATTCAACACTATCAATTTTAAACGTAATTAATGGTAATTTATCAAAATAAAAATAACATTTATCAGTTAATCTTCCATTTATTTTCACCGCATTATTTTCATCATCCCAGATTATTGTTGAACCATTTTCACATTTAGATAAATCATTATTAAGATCATAACCCCATAAAGGCCATGTACTCTGTGTAACTAATTTATAATCACCAGAGCCTGCAGATGTTTCCAAATTCATCGAAATACCCTTAGTAATATTTGTAATTTCATTTAACTTATTTTCATAAATATCATCAAATTTTAAATAATTGTATATTATTATACTAACTACAAATAATATTAATATAGATAAATAGATAACACATTTTTTCTTCATAACCGCACATCCTCATAACCTATTTTAAGTTATATATACTTATTGTAACTTATTTTAAGTTACAAGTCAATAACCTGTTTTAAGTTATGATATTGTTTAATTGGTGATAAAATATGAACAGATTAAAAGAATTAAGAGAAGATAAAGATTTATTTCAAAAAGACATTGCTAAATATTTAAATATGAGTCAAACAGGTTATTCGCAATACGAAACAGAAACTAATGATATTCCAACTGAAGTTTTAAGAAATCTTGCAGATTACTACGACACTTCTATTGACTATATTCTTTATAGAACAGATGAAAGAAAACCTTATTCTAAATCAATAATGAAAAAATAGTTCCTACCAAGAACTATTTAATTTTCTTTACAGATGCATCATATATTTCTTCCACTGTATTATCTAACGTTTTACTGAATTCTTCATCGCTCATATTGACATTTAATCCTTCAAGTAAAGCTCTAGAAAATGATGCAATCATTTTTTTATTTTGTTTTAACTTTTCACAAGCTAAATCTCTATCATATCCACCAGATAAGGCAACAATTCTTAAAACATTCTTATGTCTTAACAAATCATTATAAAAATTTGGTATTTCTGGTAATGTAAATTTAAACATTAAATAATCTTCTTTTTTCATCTTATCTAAATGCTTCAATATTTCATTTCTCATAAATGTTTCAATTTGTTTTTTATTACAAGCATTTATATCAACCTCAGGCTCAATAATAGGTATTAATCCATGTGCTATAATAATTTTAGCTAAATTAAATTGTTGTTCAAT
>CAKORH010000186.1 GCA_934101235.1 uncultured Bacilli bacterium
GCAGAAGCTATAAAAGGTCTAGAAAGTAACCAAAATTATGTAACTTTAAAAGAAACATATACAAATGGTTTAAATAATTATAATAATGGATTAAATCAATATAATTTAGGATTAAATAATTTAATAACACAATTAAATAGTCTAGGTTATAGTGTTGATGAAAGTATTATTTCTACATGTATTAATGATTCTACATCTAGTCCACTATGTTCAAATTCTAATGTTTTATTACTTATAAATACTAAAAAAACATTAGATACTTCTAAATCTAGTTTAGATAGTTTAAAAAGTGTTATAGATAGTATTGAATTAACAGCAAAAACTACTGCTTATGAAACAGCTAATAAAGTATCAAAAAGTGTAGCAATATCTACTGCAAGTAGTGTTAAGAAAAATGCTACAGAAACTACTAAAAAATCATTAAATATATTATTAACTTACGTAAATGAACTTGATAAAGGAGCATCACTTATTAATAGTGGAGCAAGTACTTTAAATAATGGATTAACAGTATTAAATAGTAGTGTTAAAACATCTAAAAAAGAATTAGATAGTAAAATAGATAGTACTAAAAATGATGTTAAAAAAGTAGAAAAATTATCTGATTATGCAAAAGAACCAGTTAAAGTAAATACAGAAGAAGTAAATGAAGTTGCTAGTTATGGTACTGCATTTGCACCATTATTTATCTCTATTGCACTTTGGGTAGGATGCTTAATGATGTTTATAGTACTTTATTATGATAAGAATGAAAGATTTGGTATTCTAGGAATTAATGATAATAGAAGAGTAAAAAGAACATTATGTTATCATGCTTTAACTACAGTTATGGCAATAACTTTAGGTATATTATTACAAACACTATTAGATTTTGAAATAACAAATATTCTATTATATTACTTATCATTAATATTAGTATCAAATGCATTCTTAGCTATAATAGAATTCTTAATAAGTAACTTTAATGATATCGGTAAATTTATTGCATTAATTATACTAGTATTACAATTAGCAGCAAGTGGTGGTACATTCCCAATAGAAACAGTAACAAGTGGATTCAGATTCTTAAACCCTTTACTACCTATGACTTATACAATCAGATTATTAAAAGAATCATTAATAACTATAGAAAATCCATTACTTACTAAAAATTTAATTATTGTATTTAGTATATTTATAGTATTCTTCATAATAAATTTATGTGTTGATCATTATAAAACTAAAAAAACTATATAAAAAAATTATAACTACCACATTTGGTAGTTATTTATTTGAAATATCATAACATTTATGATATTATAAAAAGCACTTAAAAATTATATATTTATAAGGGGGCTTTATTATGAAAATAATAAATACAATAAATAACGAATATAGTGAATTATTATCTAAAAAAGAATGTTATGATTTATTAAAAAAATACCAATCAGGAGATGAATATGCATTTAATAAAATTGTATATTCAAATATAAAACTTGTATTATATGAAATAAATAAAAAATTTAAAAATATAAAATATACTCCTAATAAAGATGATTTAATATCAGTTGGAATTATTGGACTTATAAAATCTATAAAAACTTTTGATATATCTAAAAATGTAGAATTTTCTACATATGCAATAAAATGTATAGATACTGAAATCTTTGGATTTTTAAGAAAATTAAAAAAGAATGATAATATAGATAGTATTGATAGAATT
>CAKORH010000187.1 GCA_934101235.1 uncultured Bacilli bacterium
GATGAGGTGTTAAAGCGGATGAATAGAGGCTACACTGCCGACATGTTTATAAAAAGAGTAAAGCGTATCCGTTCTATGATTCCCGATATATCTATCATAACAGATATAATGGTGGGATTCTGTGGTGAGACATGGGAGGATTTTCAGAAAACGGTTGAACTTGTCAAGCTCCTGCAATTCGATGATATCAATGTATTCCGTTTTTCAATGCGTTCAAAGACTATAGCCTCAAGAATCTATGTAGATGATGTTTGTGAGGACGAAAAGCAAAAACGATATGAGATTATCAAAGAGCTTAACGATTCCATCAAATTGGATAAGATGCAGGAACTGATAGGTAAACAGCTAGATGTGATTGTGGAGGGAAAGAATAGTCTGAATCAATCATTTGGCAGAGACATGAATCATCGTACTGTCATTATTGCAGTTGATGACATAGAGATAAACCAGTGCGTTAAGGTGGTGGTAGATAGTGCTTCGCCCAAATATCTTTACGGACATTGTGCTAATAGATAATCTTGTTACTGATGAGAATCAATGTTATTAATATAGGCTGTTTCAAGAATCTTGTTGATTGCGAGAAACTGATGAAGCAATTATTGATGGCTGGGCACGATGTCGTGTTCGGTGATAGTAGCTCTCTTTTTGATATAGCCATAATAAATACTTGCGGGTTTATCGGGAATGCAGACAGTGATTCTCTGAAATTACTCAAGCTTTACGCGAAGAAAAAGTCGGAGTGTATAATCAAAGAACTTTGGGTAATGGGCTGCTATTCCCAAAAACGTGGCGAAAAGTTAAGGATAGATATTCCTGAAGTGGATAGGATATATGGTAATTTCGATTGGGGAAACATATTGGTTGAGTTGGGAAGTAAGTCTCTGATTACGCATGAACGAACCTTGACAACTCCAAGCCATTATGCATATCTGAAGATTTCAGAAGGATGTAATTCGCCCTGTTCATACTGTATTAAACCTAAAATAAACGGTCCGCTGTCATCTTATGATATTAAGGAGTTGGTAAACGAAGTAAAATATCTGGTTAGGAATGGAGTAAAAGAACTTCAGTTTGTTGCACAGAATCTTACGGCCTATGGCTTAGATATATATAAAGAGAAGCGAATCACAGAACTAGTAAACAGAATTGCTGATATAGATGGTGTAGATTGGATTAGATTGCATTATGCCTATCCGGTAGGTTTCCCATTGGATCTGTTGGATACGATACGGCAACGAGAAAATGTTTGCAACTATTTAGATATGGCTATTCAACATTGCAATACCAAAATGTTGAAGTTGATGCGGAGAAGTATGACAAAGGAGCAATTGATAGAATTGATTTCCACTATTAGGGATAGAGTTCCAGGGATTTATCTTCGTACGACTGTAATGACGGGACATCCGGGTGAAACACAATCAGATTTTGATGAATTGTATGAATTTGTCAAGGAACAATGTTTTGAGCGCATGGGCGTGTTTGCCTATTCGCACCAATCGGGTACATATTGTGATAAGAATTATGTGGATAATATTCCTCAAAGTGTTAAGATTGAAAGAGCGTTGTCGCTTATGTCTTTGCAAAATTCAATCTATGAGAGTCTGAATGACTCTTTAGTTGGAACGGTCGAAAAAGTTATTATAGATGAGAAACTTGGAGAGTATTATATTGGGCGAGGAGAACATAGTACTC
>CAKORH010000188.1 GCA_934101235.1 uncultured Bacilli bacterium
GAAGTAGCACAGCTTGGTAGTGCACTTGGTTTGGGACCAAGGGGTCGCAGGTTCGAATCCTGTCTTCTCGACCATTTATGATATTTACAACGCTTATTGTGTTGTTTTTATTTTATTGAAATTAATTAAATATAATGTTATTATTTTTATAGTAGAAAAGTTGGTGTTAGAATGGATGAGAATAAAAAACAAATTGTTATTATGGTTGTTATAGTTATAATTTTAATATTAACATTACTTGGGATATTAATATATTATGTTAAAACTAATGAAGTAAATGTTAATAATAGTTATAATAGTAGCACTACTTCATCTAGTACTACTAAGTTAACAACTACGAATAAAAATGAAGCAAAAGAATTAGAGGCTAGTAATGCAGTTTCTGAATATTTAGAAAATTTAAAAACTGAAGAAAAAATTAGTGAATATAATATCTTAAATATAAATATTTTAGACGAAAATGATTTATGTCCAAATGAAGTATATGATGCTTCTAAAATATATGTTAATTTGAATGTTTCTTATAATAAGATTGATAATACATTTTATATGTCTCCTGATGAAAAAAATGATGGTGACATATACGAAAGTAGTATAAATATTGTATTTATTCAAAAACAAGATAAATATGAAGTAGAAAAGATGTATTCTGGGTGTTAAAATATTTAATTATTGTTAATATAATTAGTTTTGTTATTTATGGTATAGATAAGTTTTTTGCGATTAAACATATGTATAGAATAAGTGAATTTATTTTGTTGTCTTTTGGTTTTATTGGTGGTGTAATTGGTTCCATTTTTGGAATGATAATATTTAGACATAAAATTAATTCAGTTAAATTTAAAATATATTTAATAATTTATAGTTTATTGTGGATAGTTTTATTATTAAATTATTATAATTTGCTTAACTAATTGTTTACATTTTTTTTTTTTTTTGCTATAATTTTTTATAGAATAGGAAGGTTGTTATTTATGGTTAGTATGATTAAAGAAATTAATGACAATTTAAAAACAATAGTAGATACTTTAAAAGATAATTTAGATAATTCTATAAATACTCTTGATAATATACAATTACAAATGGATAAAAAAGTAGAAGAGGCTAAAAAATATAAAATTCAAGTCGACGATGCTAAAGCTAAAATTAGGAATCTAGAAGAAGATAATAAAACATTAGAATTATCTTTAAAAGAGTTAAATGAAAAATATGGGAAAATGAATTTAGTTTCTTTAGTTGAAGCTGGTACTAGAGAAATAAAGGCTAAAATGAATGATAACCTTAGAGAAATAAGTAAAGAAAAAGAACATATTGCAGATTTAACAAATAAAGCTAGAACTATTAAAGATTTATTAATGAATTTAAAGAAAGATAAAAATATTAAAGAAGAAAAATTAGAAAATTTAAAAGTAGTTTATAGATATTATAGTGAAAGAATAGATGATATTATTGATTATGCTTTTAATCATTCTGAAAATTTAGGTGATTATAGAAAAGTAGAATTTGAAGATAATAATAATCATGATGAAGTTAATTATGATAATAAAGAATTAGATAATACTATGGTATTTGATGAAATTGCTAATATTGATGAAAATAAGAATTTTAAAGATGAAATGTCTTTTATAAATGATCAAATAGATAATGAAGTAACTAATAATTATGTTAATATGGTTGATGAAGTAAATAAAA
>CAKORH010000189.1 GCA_934101235.1 uncultured Bacilli bacterium
CAGATGGAGTACATGCATTATATTTGGATGATCCAATATTGTTTGAATGATGTTGTCTGACATGTACGAGGGGTGAGAAGAGAGGAACTTTATTCTTACATTCGGACAGGCTTCGGCCACCATCCCAAGAAGCATAGCGAAGTCATAGACCTTGCCGTCAGAAGCCTCCACCCATTTATATTTATCAATCAAGTGTCCAACCAAAGTAAGTTCCCTGTACCCCTTCTCAGCAATATCAAGGACTTCTCCAATAATGGATTTTACACTCCTGCAGTGTTCTTTTCCTCTTGTTATCGGTTCAATGCAGTATGAACAATTCTGATTACACCCTTTCATTACATTAATGGCAGCAGTAGTAGCATCTTCGATCTCCCGAATGGGCAGTATATCCTCATACAATTCATCATTATCATCAACAACGGCAATCAAATGGTCGTAGCCCTTGCCGACTTTTTCCAATAAAGTCGGCAACGCCCTGTAACAGTTTGGATTGGCAATGATGTTCACATATGGATATTTTTCAAAGATGGTATGCTCAAGCAATGACGCGAAACATCCTGTAATAACTATCGTTTTACTTTTGATGTTATCCTCAGCTTCAAAACGCGCCAACCTTTCATATATTTTATTGTGTCCATCCTCTCTTACCGAACACGAATTGAGGATAACTATATCAGAAGAACTGATATCTTCAGAATATTGATATCCATCATTAGACAATATTGCTATAATGACTTCGCTATCGCAAATATTCATTCTGCAACCATATGTTTCAATGTAGAAGGTCTTCATCATTTCTGCTGTGACGATTTCAAGAACATTTCGTATCTCAATTCCATTAACTCTTCCATATGCGTTTTTTCTGGGCAACAATGATTGATACTGATACCCTCATATTTATTGCGCATTCGGGTTAGGGGACAACCGCCTCCGCATAGTGTGATAAACTCACAACTCAAGCATTTTGGATCAAAAGTATAGTCCGCACCAGTCAGATATTTTGAGAATTTAATCATGTCAAATGTTCCATCATTGACATTTCCAATGGTCTCTTTTGAATTTCCAACCATTCGCCAGCATTTATATATCTCGCCTTCTGGCCCAATGACAAAAGCAAAATATTTGCTTGCGACACAACTATGTCTTCTGTATTTTGGTAGGAATGACTTAATTTCTATTCCATATTTGTCAAAGATGTCCAAAATAAACTGGGCTTTATATCCGCCCTCACTGATATTATGTTCTGGCGAGACACACTCCGATGAAAGCAAATCTGAAACAAATCCTGGATACATGGTTATTCTGCTATCGTTTATTTCAGATTTGAACCCACTATAGAAAGTATTATAGTCGTCCTTGTTTCGCCTATCTATATTTGTTCTTATATCTATGGTAATCTCCTTATTTACCTTTAAGAGATATTTGAGATTCTCCATAATTGTTCTGTATGTTGGCTGTCCGCCGAGTAAAGCTCTTCGCTGATTATGGATTTGTTCAGAACCATCAAAAGTAATCTGTATATTCCTTATTGACAGTTCTTTCATCTTCTCTGCCTTATCTTTTGTAAGCAGGTAGCCATTAGAGACAATTTTTGCAGAATATTCAATACCCAACTGCTGGAACTTTTTTGTAAGTCTTACGATGGAATCAAAATTC
>CAKORH010000190.1 GCA_934101235.1 uncultured Bacilli bacterium
TTTGGTCATAAAAATCCTGATACAGACTCTGTTTCGGCAGCAATAAATTTAAGTTATTTAAAAAATCAATTAGGATTAAATACTGAACCAAGAATATTAGGAGATATTAATTCCGAAACTAAATTTGCATTAAATTATTTTAATGTAGAAACTCCAGAATATTTAAATGATGTTAAAGTAAAAATAAAAGACATTAAATATCATAAAGACTTTTATATAAAAAATACTTCAAGTATTTATGATACTTATCAATTTATGAATTCAAAAAATATAACAGGTATTCCAATAGTGGATGATAAAAATATGTTTGTTGGATATGTATCATTAAAAGAAATAGCACACACTATGATATCTAATACAACTAATTATTTAAATACTACATTTGATAACATAGTATCTACATTAAGAAGTTTAAATTATATAAAGATAACTAATGAAATAAATGGTAAAATAGTCGCTGCTACATTTGATGATAATACATTTATAAATAATGTTAAATTAGATGAAGAAAGTATATTAATAGTAGGTGATAGACAAAAGATAATTGATTATGCAATATCATCTAAAGTAAAATTAATTATTTTAATAGGTAATCAAAGTTTAAATCCGGAACAACTTATAGTAGCAAAAAACAATAATATTAATATTATTTGTACACCATATACTAGTTTTGAAACAAGTAAACTACTAGGATTAACAAATAAGATAACTACTATTAAACGTAACGAAAATTGTGTATGTTTAAATAGAGAAGACTATATGACAGACTTCATAGAAATATCAAATAAAACAAAACATACAAATTATCCAATAGTTTCTAAAAGTGGTAAGTGTCATGGTATGTTAAGATTAATTGATACAAATGAATATGAAAAAAACAAAGTTATCTTAGTAGATCATAATGATGCTAAACAAAGTGTAGATGGCTTAGAAGAAGCTGAAATATTAGAAGTAGTAGACCATCACAATATAGGAGATATAAGTACTAATTCACCAATTAATTTTAGAAATATGACAGTAGGTAGTGTTAATACAATACTGTATTATCTATATAAAGAAAATAATATAGAAATACCAGACTATGTTGCAGGTTTAATGATAAGTGGTATTATTTCTGATACAGTTTTATTAAATAGTCCAACAACTACACCACAAGATAAATATGTATTAAATGAATTATCAAATCAAATAAATATTGATTATAATGACTATGGTATGAAATTATTAAAAAGTGGTATGAGTATAGAAGGTTATAAGACTGAAGATATAATTTATAGAGATTATAAAACTTATACAATAGATGATAAAACATTTAGTGTAGGACAAGTATTAACTGTAGACTACAATGATTTTATAAATGATATACCAAAATATGTAGATTCTTTAAATAAAATAAGTTTAAAAAACGGATATGCAATATCTACACTATATATAACAAACATATTAACAAAAAATTCAATGATTATATTCAATGAAAATGGAAAACACATAATAGAAGATGCATATAACATTAAAGATGCAAAAGAAGGTATTATAATAGATGGTATATTATCTCGTAAAAAACAAATAGTACCATTCATAATGGATGCCTTAAAAAGAGATTAAAATTTTATATTAAGTATTAAAAAATAAAAG
>CAKORH010000191.1 GCA_934101235.1 uncultured Bacilli bacterium
TCTACTCAATTCCTATAAATGGCAAAAACGAAGAGCTATTACTAAATAGAGATAATAATGTCTTCTACAACTATGAACCACAACAAGTCTTCAATTTAGGAGTTAATGGGAATTTGTCCTTTAGCCAAACTGGAACAAATATTTTCTTAAAATGGCAGAATAAATCTTACAGCAGTGCTACGGACTTGAAATTATGTTCATACAATCTTTTTGATGGGTCTTTAAACATTAACGACTCAAATTTACAGGAATATCCAGTCAACTGCATCAGTGAGATAATCGCTAATAACGCAACTTCATATATTCACTTTCATAAGGTTTGCAATGATGAAGATTTATATGTCTGTATTATAGAACCTGTTGTCAAGAAACTGTTATCGCCTGCGATTGTTATTTGTCTTGGCGGTCCAAATATCCCTGTACCCAATTTTGCTGATTCCTATTCCATATATGAAAGATTCAGACAAAATGGGTTTTATATAATAGTTCCATTACGGAGGGGTATTATAGGAATTAGTTCTGAATGGACCAATGGGATTAATAACAATGTAGGAATTATTGATATTGATGACATTCTTAGAGGAGTTGCGTTTGCAACAACGGAATATTCAGAGGTAATGGATATCAATAGAATAGGACTCTATGGCGCATCATATGGCGGCTTTTCAAGCCTGCTAATTGCTGGTAAACATAATGATACCAATATGTTCAAGGCTATTGTTTCCCATTGCGGAATGTCCGATTTGGAACGTTATCCGTATGAATGTTATGGCAATCCCTCAGATGTTATGGATTACTATGCCGGAGACGAAGATTTCTTACAGAAGGTAAAAACCATTTCTCCATATCATTATATTAGCAGATGGAGTGCCCCTGTATTGCTTGTACATACAATTGATGATACAAGCGTATGGTTTGGCCAGTCCGTTAGAGCATACAATAAAGGAGTCATGTATAGCAAAAACGTTGATTTAATTTTAGCCCCAGGTCCTCATTCCTATGAAATTCAGAATGGGGAACATCTTATTAACCTCATTATTAAATTCTTTTATAGTAATTTAACTTTATAAATGGCATTTATGAATAAACTTCTCATTTTGACATATAGTGTAATAAGAAGATTTTTTGGAAATTATAATAATCAAACATATATTAGAAATAATCAATATTACGATAAATATGGAATGCTACATATGAAACGCTATCTTGATTATTTAGATGAATGCGATGGCTATAATAGTTATGGAAATACAATTTTTGACAACCCGGATTTTGGAATATCTGAATTCCCTAATTCGCAAATCCTTAAAGAATTGTCAGGTCCAAGATATGATAGCAAGATCATAGAAGAATTGTATGGGCCAGCGACATATATTGGAGGTCTTGAACATTACAAAGTAGAAGAGGGAATTTCAAAAATAGGGAATTGGGCTTTCGCATATAATCTGAATTTAACAGAGATACATTTGCCGTTTTCACTAAAGAAGCTAGGTAACAATGTCTTTACAATGTGCCTTAAATTAAAAACTATTTCAGTCCCGTCAAATGTAGTTAAGATCGGGAAAGATGCTTTTGACTCAAATCTCGAAAATCTGTACATATACGCAGAACGCCCTCCCAAGATAAA
>CAKORH010000192.1 GCA_934101235.1 uncultured Bacilli bacterium
TATTGCATATCTATCTTTCATATTATCATAAAGACTATCAACACTTATACTATCTAAACCTTCAAAACTTACTACAGCATTTTCTCCATTTTTTAATTTTGAAACTTTTCCACATCCACATAATGTTAATGCTATTAAACTAACTAATATAATTTTCTTTTTCATATATCCTCCTTTATGAACAATTATTATTATAACTTGTCTATCAAAAAAATACAATAAAAATACTCACCAAAATCGATTTTTAACCATAAAATAAAGTGAGTAATGAAAAGGAGGGGTTTTATGAACCACGGAGCTTGCCCTGGAACTAATAATGGTGTAGGCGCTGCTGCATTTATTTTAGTACTATTCATTTTATTAATTATCATAGTAGGGGCTTTTATATAAGGAGGTAAATTTATGAATAAAGCATGTTGTAGTAACAGTGCTACTAATGGTAATTTTAGTAATTTTTTCATAATTTTAGTTTTATTTATATTGCTAGCTATTATCGTTAGTGCTGTATTTACTTACTAAAGAGGGAAACCTCTTTTTTTAATAGACTTTTTATTTTTTATTTAGTACAATTAATATAATAGAAGGTGGATAATATGTTTGGAGAAATGTTAGATATTTATGATAGTTATGTAATCGTTGAGAATAAAACTCATGTAATTGATTCTAATTATTTAAATATTCATGTAGTATTTAATGATAATGATAAAAAAGTAGTAGGTGAAATAGTTTCTATAGATAAAAATACTATTAAAATTTTATTAATTGGAGAAATTATTGATAATAAGTTTGTAAATGGTATGGTTAGAAAACCTAATTTAAGTAATGGATGTAGAATTATATATAAAAGTGAAGTTGAATTATTACTTGGTAAACAAGATTTAAGTAGTAATGAATGTTTTTATATTGGAAAATCTTTAATATATGATGGATTTAATGTAACGGGTAATTTTAATAATTTCTTTTCTAGTCATTTTGCTATAATGGGTAATACTGGAAGTGGAAAGAGTTGTTTTGTTGCTAGAATACTTCAAAATATATTTATGAATACTAATAGTTTGCCTAAACGTGCTCATATTGCTTTGTTTGATGTATATGGTGAATATAATAAAGCATTTGTTGGTATGAATAATATTAATGGAATGGGATTTAAAAATTATTCTTCAAAAGTAGATATGAGTGAAGGAGAAATAATTAATATTCCTGCATACTTTTTAAGTGTTGATGATTTGGCTTTACTTTTAAATGCTAGTAGTCCTAATCAATTGCCAATAATAGAGAAGACCTTGAAATTAGTTTATATATTTAAAAATACAGATGAAACTATTAGCAAATATAAAGATGATATTATTGCTGGTTGTCTTTTAGATATTTTAACTAGTGGTAAAAGTAGTACTCAAATTAGAGATCAAATAATTGCTGTATTAACTCGCTATAATACTCCAACGTTAAATTTAAATAGTGAAATTGTACAACCGGGTTATACTAGAACTATTAAGCAATGTTTAAATATAGATAATCAAGGAAAAATGAATTCTGTACAATATGTAGTTGATTTATTAGAAAGATATAAAAAATTAGACTTGGGTGAAATAAATGGTATTCCTAACTTTGTATATACG
>CAKORH010000193.1 GCA_934101235.1 uncultured Bacilli bacterium
GTGTTATGTGTTTAGTTACTTTAGCAATTATTTTATTTTTCTTTATTAAAGATAAGAAAATAAGTATATCAATAATTGTTAATCTTGTTTTAATAACTGTTATTAATCAATTGCTTAAATTTATTTTAAGAAGACCTCGTCCAATAGATTTTAGAATTGTTAATGAAACTGGTTTTAGTTTTCCGTCTGGACATTCTATGGTAAGTATGGCGTTTTATGGTTTTTTGATATATTTGATTTATAAGAATATAAAAAATAAATATTTAAAATATATTTTGATGAGTTTATTATTTATATTGATTATATTAATAGGTATTAGTAGAATATATTTAGGAGTACATTATACAAGTGATGTTTTAGCAGGTTTCTTAATATCTATATCTTACTTGATAATATTTATAGATGTTTTTAATAAATATGAGTTTAATGGTGGTAAAAATGAAAAATAAAAAATTACTTAATAGTTTTAAATATGCATTTGAAGGTGTTATAAGTGCATTTAAGAGTGAAAGAAACATGAAGATTCATGTTAGTGTTTTAGTATTAGTGGTTATATTTGGAATATTTTTGAAATTAAAAACTTGGGAATGGGTAGTTTTAGTAAGTTGGTTTTCTATGGTTATTGGTGGAGAGTTATTAAATACCGCTATTGAAATTGTTGTTGATCTTGCAATGCCAGATATTAATGAGTTTGCTAAACATGCAAAAGATATATCTGCTGGTGGAGTATTAGTTTTTGCTATTGGTTCAGTAATTGTTGGTTTGATAATATTTTTACCAAAAATCATTAATTTGTTTATGTAATATATGTAGTAAAGGAAGTGTTAAAAATGAATGAATATATAAATTTAGGAATAGATAATATAGATGATGAACATATATGTTGTGCAATAGGAGATATTAAACATCAAGTTGGTGTTAATAAGAAAAAAGATTGGATAAAAGAAAAATTAAGTGATGGACATGTTTTTAGAAAATTAAATGTTAGAGGTAAAACTTTTATAGAATATGAGCCTATAGAAACTGCATGGGTTCCTATTAATGGTAAGAAATATGAGTATATATATTGTTTATGGGTTGCTGGTAGTTATAAAGGAAAAGGTATTGCAAAAGAATTATTGGAGTACGCTATAAATGATGCTAAAGAAAAAGGTATGAATGGTATATGTACATTAGTTTCAAAAAAGAAAAAACCTTTTTTAGGTGAAAAAAATTTTTTTATTCATTATAATTTTGAAGTAATAGATAGTATAGATGATTATGAACTATTAGGTTTAAAGTTTAATGATGAGGAAACTCCTAAATTTAATGATAATGCTAGAATTATGAAAATAGATAATGATGATTTTACTATTTATTATAGTAATTTATGTCCTTATGTAGAGTACGAAGTAAAAGAATTAACTGATTATGCAAATACAAATAATATTAAAATTAATTTTATTAAAGTAGATTCTTTAGAAAAAGCAAAGAATGTACCATGTGTTTTTAATAATTGGGCTAATTTTTATAAGGGTAAATTTATATCAAA
>CAKORH010000194.1 GCA_934101235.1 uncultured Bacilli bacterium
GGGAAGTTCTTTGATAATTTCATCATATAGTTGCTGCATATTTGATGTATCCTCTGTATTCACGAACAAGTAATTAGGTAAAGATGGTTCGACATCCTCAAACAACGCATCTATTCGCTTCTTAAGTTTCAAATGTTTGTGTATAAATTCTTGATATTTATGTTTTTCCAATGTGTCATATATACTCAAAAAATAGTCTTTATTGCTCGTGACATGCTTAATATGTTTTTTCAATAGAAGTGCAAATATCTCATTAGTATAATTTTTCTGAGTTTCCATATGTTCCAATAGACGTTTAACTGATAATAATATATGCAACTGTTTAAACGAAATATTATAAAAGTCAGAAGAAAGATCTCTTCTGTATTTTATATTATCACAACACAATTCAACATCATCGTTGTAGTTTTGCATCCTATCTTTCAGATGTTTCATTATAATATATACATCTGAATTTTGATTGTATGCATCAATATGAAAAATATCATCAAAACACATAAGCTTCAATGCTATAATATCATTGATTTGTAGGTCTTTCTTGTCTTTATATGCCTGCCCATATATAACAGCCCGCATCGTATTTCGATATAAGTCAATTATAAAGTCATAGCACAAATGTAGTTGTACATCAGCACTTACTCTTACTACATTGCGAGCTGTTTGTTTGGAAAATTTATAGCCTAAATATCCAAAAAGAGCTCCTAAAAAACCAAATAATGCGGCAACAACAGCAATGAACAAATTCCAGGATGCTATAGTAATGTTCTGGACAGTATAAGGCTCCGGTTTGCTGTTTTCTGCCATTTCGCGTATATGAGGAACAACTACAGTTAACGAATCCTTTATTGTCTCTAATACTTCAAGTCTGTGATTATCTGTTGCCAAGTACAAAGAATCTATCATTTACAGAATTTTACTTAATGATTCATGAATTGCATTATATAACTTCTCTTTTTTATTCATCATCATAATTTTCCTGAATATTGTGCAGCGTCTAACCTTTATCGATTCAGGGATGTTATCTTCCATCTCATAAGCCTTTGTACCTTGTCTTGGACTGAATTTATTAATATTTATATGGTCAAAATTGCAACGTATCAGGCAGTCAATGGTATCTAACACATCGGCTTCAGTCTCATTTGGAAAACCGACCAAAATCTGAGTGTGTTTGTTAACCTTGTATCCCTCTTTATTCATATCTTCCATACATTGAATAAATGGTTCAATGTTCGGATTACGGTTCATCGCTTTCAAGACACTTGGACTTGCAGACTGAATCGCACAACAGAAATAATTTATAAAACCTGTTGCAAAATATGGTTTAAATTCATTGTAATGCTTTACAAATACATCAGGGTGTATATAACGGATTGCAATTGATATATTTGGTGCAAAGGAGTGAATCTCATTTAATAGTGTAATGATATTCTCGTCGAAATCAGAACCATAGCAACCGACTTCATCACCAACCATCATAAAGTTCGAGTATCCGGCTTCAACTCCCTCCTTAAACTGTCTAATCACAAGTTC
>CAKORH010000195.1 GCA_934101235.1 uncultured Bacilli bacterium
ATTCTTTATTATTGATTAACAATTCTAAAGCATCTTCTAATTCTTTTTTTGAATTAATCATTATGCCGTTTTGTTTATCATTTATTATTTCTTTTATTCCACCTTGTGGTGATGCGATGATTGCACATTTCATTAATCCAGCTTCTAATATTGAAGTAGGTAATCCTTCTGGCCATAAAGGCGCATATACAAATATATTTGTTTTTTCATATAATTTTGTTAACTCTTTAAAGTCCAATTTTCCTTCAAATATAATATTTTTATTATCTTTGTATTTTTCTTTTAATATATCTAGTTGATTACCGTTTCCAGCTAAATGTAATTCTATATTGTTATATTGTTTACAAAGATTTTCGAAACTTTCTAATAGTTCATAAACTCCTTTTTGTTTTAATATTCTTCCTGCATAAGTTATAATTATCTTCTTTTCATTCTTTTTTATTTTATTTACATCATAGAATTCTGTAATTGAATTATACCATACACCATCAGAATTTATTCCAAAATGTTTTTGCCATTCACAAGCACCCAATGAAACCCCGTAATAATAATTTACATATTTTTTTACAAAGTGTGTTAAGCAATGTTCATAAATAGCTCCAAAAAAATCTAATACTTTATTGTCTATTGTTAAATGTTCTGAACCATGTTCTATTAAGAATACTGGAATCTTATGTTTTTTTGCATATTTTGCTCCAACCATTGTAGTTAAATGAAACCTAGTATTTACAATAACTGCATCATATTCTTTTTTGTCTAATTCTTTAAATATATTTTTGAATTCTTTATTATGTTTTGGGATGGGATATCTTGATTTAAACAAATTATATATTGGGATTCTATAGTTTTTTATGCCATTAATATCTTCTTCTGGTTTTAAGTTATCATAGTTTGAAGATACAATAGTTGTATTCCATCCTAATTTTTTAAATTCTTGTGATAAATTATCTGTATATCTTTCAATACCACCAAGATGAGGTAAGTGATAACCAGAAAAAATTAATAAATTTTTATTTCTTTGATTTGTCATTTTCTTTTACCTCTTTTTTTAACATAGACACTTCTTGTACTAGTAATTTAATTTTTTCTGTTTGACCAGATATAATAATTGTCATAGAAATATTTATTACTACAAGTATACCAATAAAGAATACAATTATTAGATTTGATGATAGATTAAAACCTAGTAATTTAGTAATTATGTTTAACAGATTTGGTACTAGTAAAGAAATTAATAATAGACCAAATGCAACTAACCATACTAAAGAATATTTGATATTCATTCTACCTTTTTTTAATATATTTAATATTACTAATATTATAAATAGAGTTATTATTATTGAATAGATTAATAGTTTACCTGTCATATTAATTTCTCCTTATACCTGTTACAATTATTGATAATATTACATTTATCATGTAGTACACTGATTTCCATGTTTTGATAGATGATGTTCCTTCTTTTCTTTCATTCATACTTACACCAACTTCTGAAATAGTATA